>JBMSGE010000069.1:0-6880 GCA_049414205.1 Nitrosopumilaceae archaeon | reverse complement strand
TTAAAACAATGTCTTCTCTTTTATCTCATGGTAAACTAAAAACAAAATCAAACTATCTAGTTGCTGTCACTAAATGGTTTTCAATTTTAATACTGGTTTCAGCTATAATCAATTTTGTTCAAGAAGGCTTTGGAGTCTCTACCGTTCCTCCGACTGCTGAAAATAACTTGATTCAGTTTTTCTATGTCACACTAGCACCAATTACTGAGGAAATTGGGTTCAGAGTTTTGCTGATTGGATTGCCTCTGTTTGCCATCTATTCTCATAAATCATCATTAAAACACTTTTTCAAATCATTGTGGGCTCCTTCTGACAATTTGCATGTGTATGATTCCAAACGTGCTATAATTTTGATTGTTGCAGTTGCAGCATTTTTCGGTTTGTCTCATATAATATCTGGAGAGCCTTGGAGTAATGGTAAATTTGCTCAAGCGACAGCAAGTGGGATAATTTTGGGTTGGCTTTATTTTAGATTCGGATTAATATCTGCCCTTCTTGTACACTGGGCAACAAATTACTTTGTATTTTCATATGTGAATTTCATCTCTCAGGTAAGTTTGATATCTGTAGAAGAGGCTTTTTCTCATTCGTTAGTTCATACAATGGAAATTATATTTTTGATATCTGGAGTTTTATCAGCATGTATTTTGATACTGAGTTATTATAATTCTAGAAAAAAACCTGCTCTAGAGATTTAGGGCAACTTTTAGTCCTTTGTATCTATTTCGTATAGTTACTTCTGTTACTCCTGCGGCTTCTGCAACATCTCTCTGTGTTTTATTTTCTCCATTTGTTACACATGCAACATATAGTGCTGCAGCAGCTAAGCCCATTGGATCTTTTCCTGCAGAAATTTTTAGCTCTTCTGCTGTCTGTAAAATTTTAGTTGCTTTTCTTTTTGTCTTTTCAGACAGCCCAGCTTTACTCGCAATTCTTGCAATACATTTTACAGGATCTACTACTGGCATTTTCAATTCCAATTCTCTTAACAATAAACGATAGCATCTTGCAATATCTTTTCTTTTGATATTGCTTGACTGTCCAATGTCTTTTAATGTTCTAGGTGTTTCTGTGTCTCTGCAAGCTGCATAAAGTGCAGATGCAATTAATGCTGAAATTGATCTTCCTCTAACCAATCCTTTCTCTAATGCCTTACGATAAATGTAAGCTGCTTTTTCGATAACAGAATCTCCTACTGCTAGTTTATCTTTTAATCTGTCTAATTCACTAAATGCTTGTCTAAAGTTTCTATCAACCGGTTCGTGTACTTGACTTCTACTGTCCCAAGTTCTTAATCTTTCAATTGTACTTTTCATTGCAGCAGTAAGTGGTTTACCTGTGGCATCTCTATTTTGAGGATTAATCACTGTGGCCAATCCCATATCATGCATAGCTAGTGATGTTGGAACTCCTGCCCTGCTCTTGTTTTCTCCTTCGTTAGAAAATGATCTCCATTCTGGTCCGGATTCATCTACTTTTTCAGTAATTACAAAACCGCACTTTCCACAGAAATTTTCTCCTGTGTTAGCGTCTGTTACCAGTGTCCCCTTTCCACATCTTGGGCATCTGTCTTTTTGATTTCCACTTTCAACCATTTTCATAACTCCTGCGACATTTAATTATAATATTTAACCATTGCTGTCTTATTGTATATAAGCTTTCTGATGATCGAGTGTCAAATTGCCCTATTTTTGGTGAAAATATGGAAATTTTACTTAATTTTCTTCCAAAACACCCTGAATTTTTTTTGCGATTTCGGGTTTTTCATCTTGACTTAAAAGAAATTGCAAGTCCTCTAGATTGTCAACATCCCACATGATTCTCTTTACAAATACTAACGAAACGTCTCTTGTATTTTCTTTAGCGGTGCTCATGTGAATCTTGTAGCTGTCTTCATCATAGTGTGTTTTCATTAGATTTACTGGACTTCTTACTAATGCATTGGTGCCATCAAATCTTCTTGATGGAACAACAATTACAAAGTTTGATTCTGCTTTGAATTTTAGAATAAAGTCAATGTCCTGTGTTTTCATATATGGAATATCTTGAGGAAAAACAATTGATGCGTCAAATTGATTTTTTAGCAGAAAGTCATCTGCAAGTGAAACTGCATTATTGACCCCAGATTCATCCGTATCTTTTATTGAAACAACATCAAATTTTTGGCAAATCTCTAAGGCTTTACTGTCTTTGGTTACGACTATGATTTGATCAATCTGTGGTGAAATTGAAAGAGTGTGAAGAATTTCTTCTAACATTATTTCACAGATTTGTTCTGTCTGTTCTTGAGATAATCCTAGTCTGGTCTTTGCTTTTGAAAATGTTTTTACTGGAATAATTGCTGCGGTTTTCAAACTATACGTGAACTTGCTTCAAAATAAAATTAGCTAAGGCATCTTCTGCAATTTTGTTTTTCATGGTAATCTTTGTGTCGTATCCTTTCATGTCAAGATTTTGAATTTTCTTTAGCAAAGCTTTGTCTTTAGAATCTACTATGATGTTGGAGCAAACATCTGAATACATTTTTGCAAGTCCATATGCATTAGTCTCAATTCCGGCTGCTTCCATGTATTTAGCAGCAGGTCCTGTGATTGCTTTGTCTCCAATTAATGGACTTACTGCAATCACTTTTTTCTTTATTTTTGAGAGTTCTTTTCGTATGCCCTTAATCTGAAGCATAGGGCCAATTGAAGTCAAAGGATTGCCTGGTGCAAGAATTACTAAATCTGCATCATGAATTGCATTAACTGCCTCTGGATTTGGTCTGGCCTTTTCTGCTCCGATGTACTGGATTCCTTCAACAGGATCTTTTCCTCTGTGTTTTACCCAATATTCTTGGAGATGAAGCTCTCCTTTGTCAGTTGTAATTCGTGTTTCTACGCTGTTATCTGTAACTGGAATGATGTTTGCACTAACTGCAAATTTTTCACACATCCATTTTGTAATATCGCTAAGATTTTTTCCGTTCTTTAACATGTTTGTTCGAATCAAGTGAGTAGCAGCATCTCTGTCTCCTACTCTGAACCATGTTTCTTCTCCAAAGATTTCCATCTGTCTTAAGAAATTGAAAGTATCTTTTTTCATTCCCCATCCTCTTTCTTGGTCGAGCAGATCGGCAAGACCATAAATTATTGTATCAATGTCTGGGCAAACATAAAGTCCGTATAACCAATAATTATCACCTACATTGGAGATTACGTTTACTTTGATATCTTGAGAGACTAGTCCTCGAACAAGCTTAACTGAACCTGTCCCTCCTGCTAATATTGTAACCATCATATCTTATCTAAAACCGAAATCTCTGAGTATATCACTCCATATTACTTTTTCAAAATATTCCGATCTGTTTTGAGGATAAGTTTATTACTCTTTATCGGACCAATTATTCTGTGACTAGGGTAGTTGCCTTAACCATTCTTCTTGCTGGTATTCTTGTAATTAGTTCTAGTTCTCCTGCATGGGCTGCCCAGATGAGCGCTCAAATTAATCCTAACAGCGACGAATCATTCTTTAAAGTAAATTATCAAAAAACAGTTTTCATTGAATATCCTAACGGAGGAACATTATTTGACGAATTACACACCAAAGAATGGACTGTTAGCGGAGTAGCAGATGAGAGTGATACTGGAGTTCAGGACTTAATTGATAAATTAAATCAAAAATTACAAAGTGATGGTAGTGCATCTTCAATTTCTGCATTAACTGTAACCTATGACTTTCATCTTAAAGGAAGAAATCTGAACACTTCTGTTGACTATAAAGTAATTTTGGAAGGCACATTAACTGATTATGTTATTCAAAAAGATCAAACAAAAACTCTCGTTGATATGGGCTGGAGAGGTCTAACAGTAACTGATGAGATTGTAGTTGATGGTGTTGAAATTAATCACCCTATCACGATCTTAAAAGAAAGTGAACCTACTGTCTACAATATTCTAAAGGGCAGTGAAGCTGAAGAAATTTTATCAACCAATCTAATTGATGCCGAATATATCAAAGACCAACCAATGACAAATTGGCATTTCTTATTTGACCCAACTGGAATTAATGTTGATGCAAGTGGATTTGGTTTAGATGAATCAATCTCAGGATTTGTTGTTTCTCACTGGACTATGGGAGAAAGCAGTATTCGAGAAGGAAGACAAGTTGAAAGAATTTTTGAAGCCGAAGTAGTTGCAGATGAAACTTATGTTGTAAGAAGTGTTCAATCTGCCGATGCTGCAAATTTATCTTCAATAGGATTTGGTGCGCTTGACTCATTAGATGGTGTAGAAATTGCAGGTGTTACTCCAACTGCACCAGAAGGATTTGCAACAACTTCCACTGGTGAATTTCCAGTAATCATTGTCTATGGAATGGCAGGAATGGCTGCAATTGGCGGCATAGGATTTTTCATTTTTAGTAATAGGGCACTTAAAAATCAGGAAACTGCCCAAACCGGAATTGACCCAAGCAGATTAACCGGTTATCAAACAAGTGCATCTTCTGGAGGATATCAAACCAACAGAGGAGAAGCACAATTACGTGATGATACTAGTTATCAGCAAACAAGAAGCGTTTATGAATCTGAGACTAGTCAACAAGCACCACCTCCAGCAACACCTGCAGTAACTGAAGAAGAAGCAGCATGTGGTTGTGCAGCATCTGCTGAAATGGGCTCTGAATGTGATTGTGAGATGCAAGGCTCTTGTCTATGTGATGCCTCTTGCAGATGTAATGCAGAAATTTGTCGAGACCAAGTAAGTTCGATGAGTTAATCGGCAAAGCCTAGAAAACCATTTTTAAAAATAATTGAGTGTGCTGGGAGTAACCCTCCTTTTGTTTTCACGATATTTCGCTTTGCAGCCTACCTGAACTTGGTACAGGATCCTACAGTTCTGTTTGGCTTTGCTTCATGTGGGTCGTCTTTTTCATTCCTTCTCTGGGAATCTCAGGTTTTGCCATCATAGTGCACCAGGTCGGATTATTTTCTGCTCCGTTGCCAATCATCTCTGATTATCCATCTCCGGATCACATTTCCTGTATGAAGGGAGGAGTTTCCTCTGCCGTAGCAGCGTATCGCGCTCCAGCTCACACATTAGTTGTTATCTTTAATTTAATTTGAATATTCCTTTTTTGGTTTTTCCCCAACTATAAACAAGGTTCCAAAGTCTTGCTTCCATTTTTTTCTATGATTCTTATCTTTGACTTGTTTTGTTTTGGTTTTAAAACCTGCATTCTGAAACAGTTCCTTCCATTCTTTTTTAGACAATAGGTGCATTTGCAATTTCATCATTTTTGCCCAATGTGCGGTTGCTTTGTTATCTGTGTAAAAATCAGTACCGCAGAAAAACACTCCTCCTGGTTTTAACAATTTGTATATTTTTTCTAATGCCACATCAATAGAATGAGCATAATAAAGAGATTCCATGGAAAAAACAAAATCAAATTTTCCTCTATATTTCCAAGACTCGATGTCTGTGTGAATATATTGTTCTATTGATCTTATTTTATTTTTTTTTGCCTGCAGTATCATTTTTTTACTTTTGTCTATACCGACAGATTTGGTGCATTTAGGATTGGATGAAATTTTTCTAACTACCCATCCATTACCGCACCCAACATCTAAAAATGAAAATGGTTTTTCAAAAGAAATTTTTTCTAAAAATTTTGATACGTTAGTCCCATGCTCTTTTTCCATGAGTTCTGCCCTTCCATTTTGCGCCCACTCATCAAAGGTTTTTCTTACTTTATCCACAATATGTTTTGCTTTCTTTTCAATTATAATCTTGGGTTTTAATGAACGAGTTCTACGTTTTCCTTATATTCAAATTTTCTAATGTTTTGTTGAAAGAAAAATGCCTGATGAATCATGTAGAGTTTGTGGAGGAACGTTGATTGATTTTTCACAATGTGCTGAATGCAAAAAAGTAATCAGCATGATGTGCAAATCCTGCCAAAATAAAACTATAGAGCAATTTCACAGTGCATGTTTGCTTGTACTAAACCCGCCCACTCTTGGAAAAGTAAAGATGCTAAACAGTATGACATTGGCATAATCCTCGCAAATCAGACAAAACTTATCATACCTTCTTAAATTTTAAGTAGGATTAGAATGCCATCACAGGTTCATGAGAAAACGGGCAATAGTGTTTGGTTTTGCAATAATGCTATTGATGCCTGTCTATGCTAGCGCCCAATCTAACGACAGAATCACTATCTTGGATTCTTTTGGTCAGTATGATCGAGGAGAGCCTCTTTTTATCTATGGCAAAGTAGCTAATTCTCTTGATGATGCGTTTCTAATAATGCAAATAGTTAATCCTCAGGGTGATTTGTGTCAAATTCAGCAATTAATTCCACTATCAAATGGTGTATTCATTACAGAAGTCATTCCGTTGGATGGGAGAATCTGCGGGTTGAGCGGAGATTATGAAATTAAATTGTTTTATGGTGATTATTCTTCTAATACAACATTTCAGGTTACATCCAATAATTATCAAAAACCCTCAGAACAGGCACTGTTAGAAAATGCCGAAAAACTAGTTTCTGATAAAATTGATTTAATTGATTCTGAATTTGGTATTGGTGCTACTTTCTTTAATCGATTAAACATTGCAGTATCAGACAATGATTTGAAAGAGTTGGAAGAAATCTATGTTGATTTATCAAACGAATTTTTTACTGAAGAATTTATTTTTGAAATCAGCCCTTCTATAAGACCTGCAATCTCATCATCCATCGATTCTGTTTCTTCGTTACTAGACAATGACGAAATTTCATTTGAAGTTGCAAGGTCTATCGATAGTGAAATTTTCCGCTCCGTATTTTACTATGAAATTGGAGATAAGAAAACAGGTCTAGATACTTTATCTGATGCTTTTGTTGAAGTTAGAAATGC
>JBMSGE010000068.1:0-6903 GCA_049414205.1 Nitrosopumilaceae archaeon | reverse complement strand
TTCTTTTTGGTCAGGACGTTAACTTTATGATAATTGGACCAAACGGTGATGTTATCTCTATTGAGAAACTAACTATGGATAAAACAAAACAATTTAAAATTGAGATACCTGCTGACTCTGAATCATTAGGTGACTTTGGAAAATACAGTGTATTTGCAAGATATGGCTCAGAAAACCAGGTAGCAAAAGATACATTTTCTTTTGAACAAAAAAATAAACATCTTGCTCCAAGTGAATCAAAGAAAAATGTACTGCTGAACTTTGATTTTGTAAATCCTTATAAAAAAACTATTCAAGAGCACGTTGATTATACAATAACAATCTCTAAAAACGGCGATACTGTTTTTGGACCTGCCTTTAAACATGCAGCAAGCGGATCTGTTTCTCTTCCTATGATGTTAGCAGAAAGGCAAACACATGATATTCTAATTGAGATTAACGGGGTGATGTTTCAGCCAATACCTGCAGAATCTACTGAATTTAGCATTATGACTGGAGGTCAGACAATACTCTCAGAATTCACATCTGAAAATTCTCTTAAGATAAACCTGGCACTAAACAAAAACCCATCACCTGATCCAAAAATTGTTCCAGAATGGGTAAAAAATAATGCAAAATGGTGGTCTGATGGTCAAATTGACGATGCGGCCTTTACTCAGGCAATACAATACCTGATTGCCGAAGACATTGTTGAAATTCCCGACCTTCCATATCCTGCCTCTTGGCAAGATAAGGATGTGCCTTCTTGGGTAAAAAATAATGCAAAATGGTGGGCTGATAATCTAATTGAAGAAGATGATTTTATCAAGGGAATAAAATACCTGGTCGAAAAAGGAGTCATCCAAATCAACCAAGTTTGATTTTCCATAACTAGTTAAGCTATTTTAAAAGGCGACAAGCAAGTAACTGTATGACTACAAGAACTCAGGCCCTTGTTCCAATTGCAGCAGCTGCAGTAATTGTGGGAGTTATAGGATTGATGTCTATTCCTAGTGATAGCAAACTAGAATCCGTAGAATTTCCACGTGGGACAATCAAGGTTGATGATGTGGTACTTGAAGTACAAATTGCAGACGATGAGTCAAAACGAATACGTGGTTTAATGTTCCAAGATCCATTACCTTATGATCAGGGAATGATCTTTGTTTTCGATGAACCAGGGGTCTATTCATTATGGATGCTAAATATGCAATTTGCACTAGATATGATTTGGATTGATGCAGATGGAAATGTGGTGCATATAGAGCAGAATATTCCTCCTTGTGAGACACCTACTGAAATTATGGCGTGTCAGAGCATCGTTCCATCAGGGGAGGCGATGTATATCCTAGAGGTAACTGCAGGATTTGTAGAACAGTTTGGCATCACAAAAGATTCCAAAATCGATATGATATCCATTTAGAATTGCAAAGCCTTATCTTGGAATTGTAACTTAGTAAAAAAATGAACAAAAAGAGTCTGATTCCTGTTGGCGTGGGAATTGGTGTGGTACTAATTGCAATTGCATTAATGGTTTCAGGAAATAATGAGGTTCAACCTACAGATGAAACAGAAAATCGGCCTAGTACTGTATCTGTCTCTTATACTGATACCAACAAAGATCTCCAGTCTACACTTGATTTGCAGCAAATACGAATGTCTTCTCCACTAAAACTAAACGGTTTTTCTATTGAACAATATTGCACATTTTTTTCAAATGAGGCACTGCAAAAGTCTATAGAATATTGTACCTCTACTGAACTTTTAGATTCTAAAGGTCAGTACTTGGGCAATATTCACATGGTTGGTGCACCATCTGAGCCATGGTATGTGATAGGAGTAATTCAGGCAAACCCAACAGTTTCTCAGTTAGATGAAATAAAGGCAGTGTATCGTACCTTGGTTGAATCTACTGTTTGTGAGTGTTGGGAAGATGAAGCCCCTGGAGGATTTGAATCTGTTTCAGACTGGATAGATGCTGCAAACTCTCACCATTTGAAGGCAGAAAGAATAACAAGCAAATCTGAGATAAGTGGAATTGCTCAAAAGACTTTGCTTTTAGAGATTACAACAAACACAGAAGGCTATCTCTGGAAATTTATCATACCTGTGTGATCTTATCTTACTTTGATTATTGACTCTTCAATCAGATATTGAAGTGCATTAATCATTTCTTGTTCTGAAATTTTTTCTTCTACATACCATTTCATTGCATTTTTGACCCATTTGGGAATCTGAGAATCTTGAATTTGGTCAATAACGTTCTCTGAATTGATTTGCTCTGATTGATTTTTTGGACAATCAAATGTTATGTCATAACCATCTTTTCCTTCTGTAATGTCTACAAATTCCGGTGGTGGGATTTGATAAAGTAAGGTGTTACCTGAAATGGTTTGTTGGTTTATCTCGTAACCTGTCCTTACAATCTCTGGTGTTCTCCATTCGTCTTTGTTTTTACCAAAAACCAATTTTTGTCCTTCTCTGTCTTTTATTGCTCCAATATGCTCACATGATGAAATTGCATCGATGTTATCTGAAAAACCTGAAAACACTGCCCCGCCATAGCTTATGGATTCCCCGGAAGCCCAGCCCACATCAAACTCTTGAAAGTATTCTGATTCTGTATTGTGAAATGAAATTTTCCATCCGTTTTCATTAAAAATAGAAATTTCATTCCCTATTCCCGGCTTGTATGGTTGGAGTGTAAAATAATGGAGTTTATCATCTGAATAAAAGAAATGTTCTGGAGATAGGTAGTTGTTCTTAATTGTGGACTGGTACACCACTCCTGCTCGAATATAATCTCCCTCATCTGTGAATGCAAAAATATAATCCAGAGTCTGAAAGTCAGAGTTTGTTTTTGTAATGTCCATTGAAAAGGAACCTTGGATGGAATTTTCATCTCCTTCCGAATTCACTTCTACTCCCTTTTGCCAAAACCAGTATTGAAATTCTTGAGAGTCTGATTGAGCCTGTGCATGCTGGGCTGAGCCCAACACCAAAGAGAAAAAAACAACTACAATAAGATACAGTGAAATTTTATTATTCACTTAATATCACACAAACTCATTCAAGTTAACTTTTTCCGATAAACTCTATGGCTTATAACGTACAAAAAGACAGTTTGTTTGTCGTTTACAATGATTGATCAATTATGGCTTATCCCATTAGGTTTTGCAGCAGGAGTGCTGGGTTCTATGATTGGATTGGGTGGAGGAATTATCGTGGTTCCTATCTTGACCTTTTTTGGTTTCTCCCCTACGCTTGCAGCTAGCAACAGTCTCTTTGCTGCATTCAGTAATGCCGTAGCGTCAACAATTTCATACTCTAGACAAAAGAGAATAGAATATTCTTTAGGTGTAAAGCTTGGGTTGCTGACAATTCCTGGAACTGTTCTGGGTGCATATGTCTCAAGTGATGTTGCTCCTGAAATCTTCAAGGTATTGTTTGGATTTGTGCTAATTGCATCTGCTATCTACATCTTTATGAGAAAAAAAATAGAGGGCAAGCAGGTAAACTTTTCAAAACAAATGATGGTCTTTGCAGTTGGTGCTAGCTTTTTTGCTGGAACCATCTCTGCATTTTTTGGAATCGGTGGTGGGATAATCTTTGTTCCCTTAATGGTAGTTGGAATGGGAATGGCGATGAAAAAGGCAGCACCTACATCTCAATTGATATTGTTATTTGCATCATTTTCCGGAGTCATAGTGCATACAATCCTTGGGCATTCAGATTTTCTTCAAGCAGGATTGCTAGCATCTGGCTCCTTTGTAGGAGGGCTAGTTGGAGCAAGATTGTCTGTTGACATCAAAGAAAGATACTTGCAGATTCTAGTGTCAGTAGTAATTATTGCAGCTGCAATCAAAATGTTCTTTGACTCATTAAGTGATGGATTCTTTTGATAATTTTTGGTTTCTAAAGATAATTTAGCCTCAAAATATGCTGCTTTTATACTAATTTTGCAATAGGGTAATGTCTTCTAGGTTTCAACTTACTAGGGGCTGGAGAGACATGTCGGCTCTCCGGTTTTAATTTTATCTTGGTGGTTCTTTTTTGATTCTATACAAATTTTTGCGAGACACCAACACTGTTTCTCCATCTTGGTTTGTGCCTTCAAAGTCTACTGCAATTTTTCCATAATCATCATCAATGTCTTCTTTTCCTGAAATTGTATATTGTAATTTTAAAACATCATCGGTATGAAGCGGTTTGAGAAATCTCGTGCTTCTGTTTTCCCAGTCTGGATCACCGTCTGTCCCAATAAAGATAATGTGGTTTCCGTAAATTTGATTTAATCTGGTAAACTCTCCTTCCATTCTGGATAGAGCTGCACGTCCTGAAACCATCTGTTGTTTCTTACTTCCATAATCTTCCAAGAATGCATTTTTTACTCTGGAGAATCTAAAGTATTCGTCTAGTTCATCTTCAGAAATACTGCATGTGGAAAAGAATTTGTCTCCCACTCTGAACTCTTTGAATTTTTTCATTCCTATCTTGCTTCGTCAACACAAAATGTAACTTCTGATGATGAAGCTGCACTATCAGAAACCAAGAAATTCAAAGCTTGTGCAATGTTTTCATTGTTTGGCTCTGCACCTGCAACAGATCCTGGAAATACTGTAAAGATTCTTGCTTTTGATTTTAGAACGTCGCTGAGTTCTTGGTTCACAGTTGTTGTAAATGGTCTCAACGCTCCACGGAAAACTTCTACTTGAGCTCTTTGAGTTCCTGAAACTTTTCTACCTGATGGCAAGTCTGGACCAATAATCATCATTGCACCTTTTGCATCTTTGTAAAGACGTGGGTCTTTTGCACCTCCTGGCACAAAATGTTCTAGTGCTTGTTGACCGACAGTCGCAGGAGTTGTAATGAATTTTGCAATCAATTCTTCCCATCCTGCTCTGTTCAGTTCAGTTAATTTTCCAATTTGTGGTAATTTTCCAGTCACATGAACTACGGCCAACACCTCTCCTAGGTTGGTTTTGGCAGTATTGAGCCACCTTTGTACCTCTTCTGGATTCTTAATATCGACTATGTGTGAGTGGCATGATGCGCTAATGTCATCTTGAATCTCTTTAGGCGTGGATTCGGAGATAAAGCAGGCTGATTTTCCGCCATTTTTCTCAACATGTTGAGCCAAAAATTTGACTCGTTCTGCGTCTGTGGCATCTGTTCCATCTACTGTAAATACAATTGATTTTCCAGTAAAGTCTGGCTGGTGAACTCCTGGTGTGGTAGTTCCAATGTGTGCCTTTACTGGATAAAATACTCTGTCTCCTGGAATTACTTTGCCGTTGATGATTTTTGCAATCTCGTCATCACACAAATTCAGAACAGATTCAGCAACCTGTGATTGTTTTAGGAATTGTTGGTCTGCAATCATATGTGATGTATTGTTTTGGATCTTCCCTGCAAGCTTTTGAATTTGTTCTAACAGTCTTGTAAAAGTTTCAGTTAATTTTGCAACATCTTTTCCATTAGCAAGTTTTTCTGCTGTTTTTGCAATTCCTTCTTTATCTATTCCATCTGCTTGAATACATTCTAGCAAATCATCTTTTGCTTCTTCAACTTCTACAGGACTCAAGTCTTCAAATCCACTGACTCTCATAAACTCGGATGCTGCTTTTGGATATACTGTTTTGTAAATTCTATCTGAATGTACGGGACCTGGATTTGTTGCAATGGAAATTATTCCTTTATCACTTAACTCCCATGACATACACTCAGCTAATCTGTTTTTTGCACCTTGTGAAGCTGTATATGGACTTCGGAATCTGTATGGTCTTTGCTCAAGTGGTCTTTCTTCTGTAAAGAAAGTTGAAATTGTAATTATCTTTCCACCTTCTTTCATTACTTTTAGTGCTTGAACTGAACCCCAAAACGTTCCAGTCAAATGAATTCCGACTGTACTTTTAAAATCATCTAGTGGTGCATTTGCAAAACAAGTGACAGGACCTGAAACTCCTGCATTGTTTATGATAAAGTCTATTGTAACATTTTCATTTTTTAGTGCATCAAACATTGCAGTCATTGCTGATTCGTCTGCAACATCAACACCTGAGAAAATCTTGACATTTGCACCGCTGTTTTTTTCTGCAATTATTGCCTCAAGCATAGTTGAGGTCTCTTGGAGTGGTTCTGGCCTTCTGCCAAGAATTACCACGCTTGCGCCATTTTCAACAAATTTTTTGGCTATTGCCTGGCCGATACCTGTACCGCTGCCAGTTACTAGTGCTGTTTTGCCTTGAAATTTTAACATAATACCTGAACAGCCTCAAAGTCTTATTTATTTTGATAGTCAGAAATTAGGAATTTTTATACTATGAGTGCCTATATGGGTCAAGATAATATTAGAATCTGACTTTGTCATTATTTAATTTAGGATATGTATTTTCTAATCAGAAAAAATGGGTTTTCATCTATACGTCTTTTAGTTTTTTTGAACAATTCTAAAGCCTTAATTTCATCTTGATGAAAATTTTTGTATGAACACTGCCCCTTACTGGAATAAAAAAATCTGCTCAGATTGCAAAAGGATGAAATGCCAAAAAGGATGTTTGTGTGATTGCCATCAATTACGTGACAGGCCTTACTGAAATTTTAAAATTAAAACCAATGTAAATTATTTTGTAATAAAAAAAAATTACAAAAGATAATTCTACTGTCAAAAATTATGAAAAAAAACTATTGTAATAGTAAAAACAATACACACAGGTTCCCTTAATAGTCGCTTTTCAGTAATTTATTTGGCGATAGCAGAGTACGTATTGCAAATTTTCTTTTCTCTCTTAACGTAAGTTGTAATAAATATTAATTTCATAAGTTATGAAGATTTTATATAGGGGATGTAAAAAAGAATTTCAATAACATGAAAACAACAAAAACTAAAACAACTTCTATACTGATTGCGACCATTCTTCTTAC
>JBMSGE010000067.1:0-6922 GCA_049414205.1 Nitrosopumilaceae archaeon | reverse complement strand
TCATCTTTTGCAACTTGTTTCATCTCATCAGTTGCAACACCTCTTCGTGCTGCACTCATTTGAGTACTCATGATGAATCTACGTTTTAACCTGATTTAAACAATCGTGAAAATCAATCAAATAATCTGATCGCATAATAATTGTCTACAAATTTTAATGACAAATTGGATCGATCTTATATCGTAGTAAAACAATACTGTTCTAATGAGAGCAGTAAGAGAATGCATAATTTGTGGCAGAGAATTTCAAAGCCTCAAAGACGATTATTGTTCAGAAGATTGCACCAAGCAAACATCCTAAAATTTTCAAAAATTAAAAAATTTCAAATAAAGAATCGAAAACTTTGTGGATTTGAGCACGGTTTTAAGAAGAGAGTTAAAAAACAAAGAAAATTTTGTGCTTTTCATATTATTTGTAAGCGTTAAAGAATTTTCTAAAAACCGTATCAGAGGATCATTTTGGTGGACTCCATGTTTCCTCTACCAGATAGTTTCCTAATTTTTCAGAAACAAAGTATTTTTTCCCACATTTGAAACATTGCCAAAGAAATTTCTCTTTGAATTTTTTTTGATACTGCATTGGAAGATTACAGTTTGTACATGGAATTATTTTGGGAAGATCATTTACCAAAGGAATTTTTTTATCCAATCCACCTGATTAAACTTCTTTTGATATAAATCTCAGTCTAAGGATCAATGAAGATTAAAAATGTGGAATTTTATTAAAAGATAGACAAATTAGGTATTCCAATCGAACAAAAACATGAACATAGTATCTATTGGCGGATCAGATCCATCCGGAGGTGCAGGGATTCAAAGTGATGTTAAAGATCTTCAATTATTAGATGCATATGCATTAACGGTAGTCACAGCAATTACAGGTCAGAACACATCAAAATTTGGCCTAATACAACCTTCATCAAAAAAAATTATGAAAGATCAGTTAGACATGATTTTTTCAGATTTCAAAGTAGAAGGAGTAAAAATTGGCATGGTATACAATTCTGAAATAATAAAAACAATTTACGATTCTCTAAAAAAATTATCAATTCCCATTGTTTTAGATCCTGTAATAAAATCAACCACTGGAGGAATGTTAATTAAAAATTCAGCTATCAAAGATTTCAAAAAATACCTTCTACCACTTTCCACAGTAATTACTCCAAACAAATATGAGGCAGAATTCATTTCAAAATCCAAAATTAATTCTAAAAAATCACTCAAGAATGCCGTAGAGATTATTCAAAAATTAGGATCACATAACGTGATAGTTACAGGATTATCATTAGAAAAAGGAGAGATAGCAGATTATATCAATACTGAAAAAAGTCAGGATTTTATCATAAGCAGAAAAATATCCACTAAAAATCATGGGAGTGGGGGAAACTATTCTGCTGCTATGACCTTTTCCTTAGCACAAGGGAAATCCATTATAGAATCAGCAAAATTTGCACAAAAATTTACTTTTGAATCAATCAAAGGGGCACAAAAAAGAGGCAAGGGGATAATCATAACTAATAAAAAAATAGACAGACTACAAAACCAGTTATCCAAATCAATTACAAATTTTATAGAAATGAAAAATATTTCAGATAGAATTCCAGAGTGTCAAACAAATTTTGTCTTTGCAAAAAAATCACCAAAATCGATTAAAGATGTTTTAGGGATTTCTGGAAGATTGGTAAAATCAGGAAATTACGTAATTAAAGCTGGAGATTTAGAATATGGAGGATCAACGCATGTTGCAACAGCAGTGCTTGAAATAAATAAAAAATTCAAACATATTCGCTCAGGAATTAATCTAAAATTTTCTGAAAATGCAATTTTGAAATTAGAAAAAAATGAATTAGTTGTGAAATCCTATGATAGACTCAAAGAACCAAAAAAAATCAAAAACAAAGAAGGATCTTCCATTCAATGGGGAATAAGCGAGGTGTTGAGTAAATCAAAAACTCCTCCAGATGTAATATATCACAAAGGAGACATAGGAAAAGAACCCATGATATTGATTTTTGGGGAAGATCCTCAAGTAGTCATTCAAAAAATTTCTAAAGCCTTCTTGTGATTTGGGTATTTTCTGCACTCATACTCGAACATAAATAGTGAAAAATTTATGAAAATTTGTGAAATCAGTTATTTTGGCAGGAGGTTTAGGAACTAGACTTCAACCATATACCACGTTTCTACCAAAGCCAATGTTACCTTTAGGAGAAAAGCCCATTTTAGAGCACCTTATAGAATGGTCCAAGAAAAATGGAGTAAAAACAATTGTTCTTTGTGTAAGTTATCTAAGAAAAACCATAGAGGATTATTTTGAGGATGGAAAAAGATTTGGAGTTAGCATAGAGTATGCGATTTCAAACAAGCCTTTAGCAACAGCAGGTCAATTAAAAACTGCAGAAGAATTTATCGACGATACTTTTGTCTGCATGTATGGCGATTCAATCTACAATTTCAATTTAAGAAATATGATCAAACAACACAAAAGAAAAAAATCCTTTGTCACTATGAGTTTAAACGAATACAAAACAAATCTTCCTTATGGTGTAATCGAGACTAAAAACAATAAGGTCGTAGCTTGGAACGAAAAACCAGAATTAAAAGCAAATATCAACATGGGTTGCTATGTAATGGAGCCCGAAGTTATGAAGTTTATTCCTAAAAACAAACCTTTTGGAATGGATGACGTAATTAAAAAAGCAATGGGAAAGAAAAAACTGGTAAGTAGTTTCATTAGTAAAAATGAATTCATAGATATTGGTAACAAGGAATCATACAAAAAAGCCAATGAGATGTATACTCAGAAACTAGGTAAAATTTAGCTAAAATGAATGACATCAAAATAAGAGAATTAGAAAAAGAAGATTTATGGAATGGATTTTTAACTTCTTTAGATTCTCTTCGTAAGGCAAGCGATATAGAAAAAGAAACAGCTCTTAAGATATTTGATAAAATTAATCAAAATCCAGATCACATTGTTGCAGTAGCTGATATTTCTGGAAAAATAGTTGGCTCTGCCACTCTTTTATTAGAAACCAAATTCATTCATCATGGAGGAATAGTAGGCCATATCGAGGATGTCGTGGTGGATAAAAGTCATCAAGGACAAAAAATAGGCGAGAAAATTATAAAATATTTGCTAGGGCAGGCTGAAAGCAAAGGCTGCTACAAAACAATTCTCGATTGTGCAGAGGATGTAAAGCCATTTTATGAAAAATTAGGTTTCAAGCATAATGCAAATGCATTAAGATTTGATCATTTCTAAAAATACTCTTTTTTTGGTCGTCTTTTTTTTAATTTAAGTAAAGTAGCGCCCACAACCATTACGGGTATTGACAACACCATAAACAGGACTGGAACATATGTTACTAGATCTGTGATAAACTCATCTTCAACTTTATCTACTAAAGTATAGACATAAGTCATTCCGACAAGTAAAACTATTCCTCCGGCAATTATCAGATAGCCAATGGACTTTGAGCCATAACGTCTTGACATCAAATATGAGAGTCCAGCCAAAACTCCAGCTGGCGCCACTCCAATGGAAATGAATTGAAGAATTTTAGGATTAGGATCAAAGTCAGCTCCGAATTGAAATCCTTCAGGAACTTCGGTCATAAACAAGTAAACAGAAACCATTTCACCAATAAACATTGCAAATAATGCAACACTTGTAACTGCAATCCATTTTTCAATTGCCATGCTATTTTTACATTCGAGTTGATAAATAAACCATTCAGAAATATTAGATGATTCCTACAAGATTTGCCAATTCTTTTCTGCAGGCAGCCCCCAATTTTTCTGCAGCCTGTTCAGGTGAAACATCATTTAAGAAGATTCCATAACCACGCTCTAAACCAGACCAAGGTTTTGTTATTGGGTAAATTTCAATATGCCAATGAATTTGGCGGCTGTTTTTCTTTTCAGGAGATAAATGAAATGTCAAATTGTATGAAACATTTTTTATTGTTTTTGACAAGCCTCCCAAAGTTGCCCGTAAAATTAAGGACAAGTCGTTTATTTCTTTTTGAGTGATTTTTGAAAAACTAGTAGTGTGTTTTTTTGGAACTATCCAAAATTCGTATGGGTAAGATGGAGACCAGGGGCAAAATGCAATAAAGCCCTCAGTTTGAAGAACCTGCCTAGGACTGCCTGTTTCTGCATTGATAGTTTGGCACATTACGCATACTCCTTTTTCATTTAAGATGTTGTGAGATGCTTCGGCTTCAGATTCTATCACAGGAGGAATTGTTGAGAAAGTGATCAAATTGAGATGAGGATGAGGATTGTTATTTCCAGCTTCTTCGCCTTGATCACCATAAATTGAAACATATGTTACACCTTTCTGAGTATAAAGCCACCTCAATCTATCTTGAACAACAACTAAAACATTGGACCATTGTTCTGGGTCTATTGTAGCAAAAGTGTCTTTTTGTTTTGGTGATGCTACAACTACATAATGATAACCATATGCAGGTTCACTATAGTGAGGCTTATCACTGTAGGAATTTTCAGTGTCAATTGAAACGACGGGATTTTTGCTTTCAAAAACTCTGATAGACCAATCCTTGACATATTCATCTTCATTATCTTGAAGACGTTGTAACATTCCATCTTTTGCCACCAAAGAAAGGACTGAAGGATTTGTCATAGATTCATTTCCAGGTGCATAAGGGAGTTTTTTTGGATCAATTACTTTGTCATCTTTTTTTGAAATTATCATAAAACGTTCTGAAACATAGTCTTTTCGCATATCTCCCATGGTTCTTAATTGAAGAAAATGCATGTTAAAATGTTTACTAAGATCTAAAATTATTAAAAAATTCAATTATTTGTTAAGGGTAAGAAGATGAGACATTCATCTGAACATAAAAAAAATAATTTGAAAACTTGAAAATTACTCAGACAGATTTTAATTCTCAGATCGCAAATTTTTATGAAGCTTTAAAGGAGACCATTAAAAATTCAAAAATCGAAAAGTATCATGAATAATTCCGATGTTCATATGATCTATGTTTTGTTAGACGGAGTAGGTGATTTACCACACCCGGATTTAGATGGAAAAACTCCTCTTGAGGCTGCCAATACTCCAATTTTAGATAAAATAGCACAAAATGGTGCCATAGGAGAGGTAATATCAGTCGGAAAAGGAATTGCCCCCGAATCAGATATTGCAGTGTTCAATATGTTAGGTTACAAATTTCACCATTCAGATTATGCTGGAAGAGGAGTAATAGAAGCAATTGGAGTTGGAATTGACTTTAAAAATGGTGATTTGGCACTTCGAGGTAATTTTTCCACATTAAATGATGAAGGTGCAATAATAGATCGAAGAGCAGGACGACAAATTGAGAAAGAAGATGCAGAGGGGATTGCAAAAGAAATTGAAACTAAAATGAAATTAACACAGCCAAACTCCTCAGTGGTAGTAGCTCCAACTATTGGCCACAGAGTCACAGTCCGAATAAGAACGGAAGGAGTAAACCTATCATCAGAAATAACTAACACTGATCCTGCTTATGCAAGAGTAGCTGGAATGGGAGTTGCAAAAGCAGTAGGAGACTTTATGAAAATTGAAAAATGCCTACCCCTAGAGGATACAGAAAATTCAAAACTTACTGCAGACTTGGTTAACGAATTTACAGAGCAATCTTTGCAGATAATGAAAGATAGTGAAATTAATCAAAGAAGAGATCAATCAAACAAGAAAAAACTTAGTTGTATCTTATTAAGAGATGCAGGCAACAAGTACCCAGATGTAATTCCAATCAATGACAAATATTCTATGAACTTTTCATGTATAGTCGATATGCCAGTAGAGCTTGGTATTTCAGATGTTCTAAAAATGAAAGCGTTTGAAGCAGGAGGATTGACAGACTATGAAGAAAAAGCCAAAGTTGCAGCAAAAGCAATGGAGACACAAAATGCCATTTATGTTCATCTAAAAGGTCCTGATGAATTTGGTCATGATGGAGATGCAATTGGGAAAATGAAAAATATCGAGGAGATTGATCAGAGGTTCTTCAAGACACTAGTGGAGAATATTGATTCAAGCAAAGTCGCCATAGTAATTTCTGCAGATCATTCGACACCATGTATCAATAAGGGTCACAGTGATGATCCTGTACCGGTTTTAGTGTCAGGAGATTTCATTAAAAAAGATGGAACCACTAGAATGACCGAAGAGCAAGCCAAGAAAGGAAGTATAGGATTGCTTCAAGGAGCAGAAGTAGTAACAACTGCTCTTGATTTGATTAAATCTCAAATATAGTCAGAGTTTTCGATTTTTGCATCTCAGTAATTTTTTTTCTTATTCTGTCAACATCGATAGCATGATACATTGTAGGCGAAGTCCCTAGCTTTTCCATTGCCCTATCAAGCATGCCCAGACCAATATTATAGTCATTTTTTTGGCAGTGGGCAAAAGCTACGGCAAGTAAAATAATTCCTTGCACCAGTTCTTTTTCTCGACCATAGCATTGTTTCCATACTCCTTCAAATGCCTCATGGCATTCCCAAAATCTTTCATTGTTAAAGTAAAAAATCCCATCCTCTATGCCCTTTTCTTTTTCAATATTTTCTTCTGCAATGTGTCTAGCATTGTCAAGATCTCCGATGGGGCTTAATTTCTCAACTAGTAAATCCAACTTGTTTTTTTCTACCTCGACATCAAACTCTACAAAATCACTTGCAACTCTTGCCACTCTAACTGACGCTCCCATGTCTGAGCAAAGATCTCTGGCCTCATAAACCAGTTTTCTAGAGTCCAAAGGTGAAAACTCTGTATTTTTTAGATGAAGCATATACCTTGCCATGAGTGTTATTAGAGAGTTATTTCATAAATTTGTTCTTGGATTTCAATCAGGCTACCACATTTACAATAAGACTTCCCAAAAAATAATTTCAAGAATATTCAGGCGTCA
>JBMSGE010000066.1:0-7095 GCA_049414205.1 Nitrosopumilaceae archaeon | reverse complement strand
TCATTTGGCTGAAATTGTAGAACCATGAAAAACTGCCTAAGTGATTCCTCGTGATTTCCTAAATTACTGTGGGCAATTCCTTTCATTCTTAGTGTTGCTTGATTTTCTGGAATTCTCTCTAAAATGTTATCATAAATGGCAATTGCTTCTTTGTATTGACCATTCCGAAAACTTTCATTTGCATTATCGTATAATTTTGATTCCTCTGATGTCTGTCCATAAACAATAGGAGAACCAAGAACGAAAACAGACAATAAAATCAGAATAGTTGCTTTGAGAATTTTTGTCAACTACTTGTCTCATTTCTGATTTTATTTCTAACTTGTGTATGTTTTCTATTCTCTTTTGGTATTATGACTGTGACATTCTCGTCTGAGAAAATCCTTTAATTAACAAAGAAACTTTTCTCCTATATTGACTGAAGTAGGTGCAGGACAAGTAATCTATGAGTTACGCAAGAAAATTCAAAATTTAACTTTGGAATTAAATGATTTGGATAGACAATCCCCTGAAATGCCAGAATTAATACAATCATCTAACTTGATACGCAAAAATGATCAATTGTCTGAAATAAACTCTAAAAGCTCACAGCTTATCTCTACATATGAAAATTATTCAAAAGAATTAGAGCAAATGCTTGCAACAGTTTTTGAGATTCAAAAAGATCTCAAAGAAATCCTAAAAACTCAAACCGCATTAATTTCAGAACCTAAAAAACCCAAAACAAAACCCAAGAAAAAACTATCAAAAAAATCATCCAAATTAAGATAAATGAACTATATCTCCTGCCAAGACTCTTGCGTTTTTCTTACCTTCTATTACCAAAGCTCCATCATTATCAATTCTTAGTGCTTTACCGCTGATTTTTCCTTCTCTGGTGGCCAATTCCACCTTTTTTCCAATCGTTGAGGATCTTTTAGTCCATTCTTTGGTGATTTTTTTGATTTGTTCAGAATTTAGCAGTTCAAATATTTTTTCCAATTCTACTAGAAATGTCTGAACAAACAGTACGGGGGTTACATCTTTTTTGAATTTTTTCAGGGTCTCTATACCATAATAATTTGGAGTTCCCTTCAATTCTTTTTCTATTTGCTTAATTTCGATATCAAAATTAATTCCCACGCCTAACACGATATTTTCTATTTTGTTTGATTCTAATGATGCATCAACTAGAATGCCTGCGACCTTTTTTCCTTTGAGGGTGACATCGTTTGGCCACTTTAGTTCTGGCTTGATGTTGAAGCATTTTTCCATTGTGTATGCTAGTGCAAGAGATGATGCTATTGGGAATAATGTTGCCACGGATATGTCAAACTCTGGCCGTAAAATCACTGAAAGCCAAATGCCGCCTTTTGGAGATATCCATTTTCTTCCATCTCTTCCTTTTCCTCCTGTCTGCTTCTGAGCAACAACAACTGCCCCGTCATTTTTAATGTCTGAGGCCATTTTCAGGGCTTGGTCTTGGGTGGAACTAGTAGAGTCAAAATAGTATGCTTTTTTTCCAATTTTTTTTGTTTCTAGTCCCTGTGTGATTTCCCAAGGAAGTAAGAGTTTGGTATCTTTCACTAGTCGATATCCTTGTTTTTGTATTGATTCTATTTCATAACCTAACTCTTTGATTTTTTTAATATGCTTCCAAACTGCAACTCTGCTAATTTTCAAAACATCACTGAGGTCTTGACCTGACAAGTATTCTGTATTGTGAGTTTTTAGAAATGATAAAACCTTGATCAATCCAGGATTGTCATTAACGCTGTACACCAATTATTTTACTTTTCAAAAAGATGATTAAACTATTTGCATTTTTACACAAAAGTCTATACTAACAATTCCCAGTCTTTTTTGCCACATTTACAATTTATTTTATAATCTTTCAAATACTCTTCATATTCTAAATCCGTACACGGTCCCTGGTCGGGAATTGTTACCTTACTTTTACATTTTCTACATCTTGCAATAAAGTCACTCAATTGATTTTTAAGAAATTAATCGGTATATTGACTTTTTAGAATATTCAAAAAAGTCTAAATGGTGCAATATTTTTTTACTTTTCAATGGACTTTATGCTTGAAGAAGAACTCATTGACCTGATGACTTTCTGTCTCCAAAATTCAGATTCTACCGAAGTACACGACAAGAAAAAACGAATTACCGAAATCGGTCAAGAACTTTACAACGACGGAGGAGTGGATGCACTTGAAAACTTCTTTTTTGCCTTAAAAAACAGAATTACCGAAGAGATTGGAAAAGACCCATCAGTTTTCCGACCACTATGGAATGGATTGACTGACGAGTGGAAATACTAGGTACAAATGGTGCCACAAAATCAACTGTGTAACAGAGCGGTATGACGCAAAATACCCTTTAAGTAATTTCTTGCCGTACGTGTTTTGGCGATAAAGAGTAATGGAAATCGAAAACAACCCAGCCTTGATAAACAAAATCAATACTGTGATAAAAAATGCAGTAGGTGATGGACGTGATCATCTAAGTGATGCCGAGTCAATTTACGTGCTAAAGCTCACCGATGTCATGATCAAAGAGTATCAAAAAGTCTTGCATTATAATCAATAATCAAGAGTATTTGGTACTGGAACTTTATTTTTAATTAAAACCCAATATCAAAATCAAATCCGCCATCGCTCATATCGGCACCACCGTCATCCATTCCATCACCATCTAGTCCGTCTGGAATACTTTCTTGTGGCACATAGTCTGACATCATCATTCCCATCATGCCAAACATCATTGAGAACATCATCATGTCCATTATTCCAAAGAACATCATTGTTGGCAAAAATGATTTGTTATCATCCATGTATTGCTTGAGTTTTTGTTTGTCTCCAGACTTGTAGAGCAGAGACATTTGGTTCCATTTTTCCTGCATTTCGTGGACTCGCTCATCTACTTCTCTGTCCCCTTTTTCGGTGGTGACAAGCTCTACTTTTGGTCCAAACCAGCCTTTTTTCTCCTGCACGGAAATTAAACCTCTTTTTTCAAGGCTCTCTAAAATAGTATTGAGCTCTTCGGCATCAATTTGAGTGGTCTTTTTGATTTTATCAAATTTCTTTATCCCGTTTTTTATTGCACCAAGAACAATCAGATCTTTTGGTTCAGGCTCCATGTTGGTAATATTCTGATTTGATTAAAATACTGTACGTTTTGTGATTCTAAACTATTGAAGCAATCCATTTGACTGTAATTCGGAGATTACATTTGGAATTCCTTGCTTGTATGAGGGAAATTTAAAATCATAAATTTCAGAAATTTTCTTGTTTGAGACTTTCATGGATGTGGTGAGTAGTTTTATCAAATCTCCTCCTAAAACGGCTTTGGCCAAAAAAACAGGCACACTTTTGGGATGTTTTGCACCAATTTGGTCTGCAGTAAAATCTGCAAAATCTCGAAATGTAGTTGGTGTAGAATCTGCTACAATGTATGATTCTTTTTTAGGATTTTGCTCAAGGACTGACACCAAACTTCCCACGGCATCATCGACATGGACGAAACCCTTGTAGTATTCTCCATTTTTTGGCAATCTAAAAGTATTTTTCAAAAGACGTTTAACTAGAAATTCGTAAAACCAACCTTTTGGACCGTAGACATCTCCAAAATGAACAACCCCAAAATTAATTCCTGCCTTCTCACAATTTTGCTCCAGGTATTTTTGTGCCTCTAGTCTTGTTTTTACAAAATTTGTATCTGGATTGTATGGGAAACTCTCATCTACTATCTTGTCTCCTGGGTCACCATACACTCCCAAACCTGAAACGTAGATTACTGACTTTGTTTTGTCTTTGATTTTATCAAACAGGTTCTTTGTTCCATCTAAGTTTACTTTTTCTAGAATTTTTTTATTTTTCTCAAGAGGCGTATGTGATGCTAAATGAAACACACAATCTGTATTTTCCAGTGGGATTTTCAAGTTCGAATCAGTAAGGTCTCCTATGATTGTTTGAGACTTTGGATGTGATTTCTTTCCTTCTCTAATTAATGATGTAACTTTGTACTCTTTTTCAATTAGATTTCCAACTAGTCTTGATCCGATAAACCCTGTTGCTCCAGTAACAAAAACAGATTTTGACATGAGTTAATTTGCAATGGTTTTTCACCGTATTTGGACTTTGTTCCTGAATACATGACAAATTATATTTCACAACATTTGATATTTCTCATGGACAAAGATAATCACACTGATAATGAGATTAGAGAAATATTTTCAATGAAGAGAATTACAGTTGTGGGAATGTCTCAGAATCCGCAAAAAGACGCTCACATGGTTCCAAAATACCTATCAACTCATGGCTATGACGTCACCCCTGTGAATCCTAATGCCGATGAGATTTTGGGCAAAAAATGCTATAATGTGGTATCTGAGGTTCCTGGAGAAATCGATGTGGTTAATGTTTTCAGACCTTCTGAAGATGTTCTACCAGTAGTTCAGGATGCAATTAAGAAAAAACCCAAAGTAATCTGGCTTCAAGAAGGCATACACAATGAGCGAGCAGAAGAATTAGCAAGAAATGAAGGAATCAAAGTTGTTTTTAATCGATGCATGTTTGCAGAACACCGAAGGCTAGTTAGATAATGAGTGATTTTGAGGATTTTTTCAGCGAATTGAAAAATCTCATAGAAAAGTATGAGCAAAAAAACACCATGATAAAACTAGAGTCTGATATGGATAATGACATTATCAGAATGTTTGGAGAAAAAATCACAGCACTTGCTAGGGCAAAAAATGGATTAGGTGATGTAACTGAATTGGCATACACTACTGCAGAACATCACCCATATTGGAACTTGCTTTATCAGAGCTCAGAAATTGCAAATACTGTTTTGGAAAAATGGAAAGAAAAACTATCTGATGAAGAAATCTCTGAAATTGAATGGTCTCTAAAGGAAATTTCTCAAACACTTGAGAAAATCAAAGAAAAATCAAACTAGGCAGAGATAAATATTCTAGAACGATAAAGAATCCGTGCCAATAAAAATTGGATTAATTGGAAAAACAAATACCGGAAAAACCACTTTCTTTAACGCAGCAACTTTATCTTCAGAAGAAATTTCATCATATCCATTTACTACAAAAAAACCCATCTCTGGAATCTCACATGCTATCACTCTATGTGTTCATCCAGAATTCAAAGTAGAGGACAATCCAAACAATTCAAAATGTGTTGATGGATGGAGATACATTCCAATTGAGATAATTGATTTACCTGGATTAATCAAAGATGCATGGAAAGGAAAAGGCCTCGGTAATCAGTTTCTTTCTATTGCCGCACAATCAGACGCATTACTCCATGTGGTTGACGCTTCTGGTGGAATAGATTCGACAGGACAGATAAGTGAGGTGGGAACAGGAGACCCAATTTCAGACTTTGCAGATATAGAAGAAGAATTGATAATGTGGTATTTGAAAATTTTAGAGGGAAATCGAGAAAAAGTCTCAAAGGCAATTAGTGGTGGTGTCGATACTGTTGAGGCAATTACTGACTTGTACCGAGGAATTGGTGTCAAAACCCATCATGTGAAAGATGCATTACAAATAACTGAGTTGACTGAGAAAAAATTTGATGACTATGATATGCATGATAGCAAAACACTAGCCTCTACACTACGAAGAATCTCAAAACCCACGTTAATTGTTGCAAATAAAATAGATGTGGAGGGGGCTGATAAGAATTTTGATAGATTACGTGAAAGATACAATGACACTATAGTGATTCCTGCAAGTGGGGATAGTGAACTTAGTCTGAGAAGAGCAGAGCAAAAGGGATTGATAAAATATTCTCCGGGCTCAGAGCAATTTGATATTGTAAAGTCAGAAGAACTAAATCAAAAGCAAAAAGATGCGCTTGACTTTATCAAAAAAGGAATCATGGGTGAATTTATGAGAACAGGTGTGCAATTTGCAATAAACATTGCCGTCTTCAAGCTTCTAAAAATGAATTCAATTTATCCGGTTACCAATGACAAGAATTTAACAGACAAAAAAGGACGAGTACTGCCTGACTTGATTTTACTCAAAGACGGGGCTACTGTAAATGATTTGGCACGAGAAATCCATACAGACCTTACAAAGGGCTTACTTTATGCAAAAGATTTGAGGTATAATTTGAGATTGCCTACTGATTATCAGCTGCGAGATAGAGACGTAATTTCTCTGATAAGTGCTGCAAAAAAATAACCTTCTTTGTAGCATTACCTTTACTATAGTTAAAACTGTGGACAAATTGTTCATTGTGCTTTTATTTGATCGATGATAATTATATTCAATAACATGGTGAAAACCATCTTTTCTTTTTTCTAATTTGTTCTTGAATAATTATTTTTTTGTTAATCCAAAAATTGGTTTAGTTCAAAAACATTTTGTAACAATAAATTGTGACAATGAATATTCTTAATATGCGCCTATGGGGAAAAATTCCTAGGGCGATAGAGGGTGGAAACTAGAGTTTTACTTGTATTTGTAATATTATTATCTTCAATTTTTACGATTCCTAGTTTTTCCCAAATGGCACAAGCTGCTCCTGAACCAAAAATTACAATTTGTCATCTCCCTCCTGGAAATCCTGAAAATATTCAAACGATTTCAGTTGGCTTTACAGCGCTTCAATCTCATTTAGATCATGGTGATGGTGTAGGTGATTGTGAGAATAATTTTGGTGTAATTACTGTAATCAAAAATGTGGTAAATGATGATGGTGGTAACAAAACTACTTCTGACTTTACAATGATTGTAACTGATTCTGATAATGAAATTGTAACTTTTCCAGGATCCTCTTCTGGAACGACACTTCTTCTCCCACACGGTTCTTACTCTGTATCTGAAATTCCAGATACGTCATATTCTTGGTCCAGTTCAACTGAGTGTTCTGGAACTGTAGAATCTGAAGATGTTCTCACATGTACCATTACAAATGACGATATTGACTTTGCAAACTCTGCATCCCTTACTGTAATCAAGAATGTCACCAACAATGATGGTGGAAACAAGACTGCCTCTGAATTTACAATGCTTGTAGATGCAACAAATCCATCCCAGTCTAACTTTGCAGGTTCCAATGGAACTGTAGTTTCAATTGATCCTGG
>JBMSGE010000065.1:0-7262 GCA_049414205.1 Nitrosopumilaceae archaeon | reverse complement strand
GCTTTTTCAGATGCCTGGTTTGCCTTGTCTTTCTTCTTGGTCTCCTCAGGCTTTTTGACCTTGTATCCTTCTGCTGCTACTTCCTCGATTTTCTGATCATTTGGATTATCATTATCAGTTACAAATCCATACTCGTTTTCAGTTCCGGTTACTTCTGGTTCTGATTGAACAGATTGTGCTTCTGATTCTGAAACGGTATCTGCAGTACGGTCATTGTCTTTTAGTGCAGAAATGTTTGAAGAAGATAATAGCTTGTCATAAAGTGTGATATCGTCAATTAATCCAGAGAAGTGGTTCTCAAGGGATGCATTGTCTCTGGCATGTGGATTAAATGCACCTACCAGGAAATTTGATTGCATGGAGAGATAATCGTAGCTGTTTTGTGTTGACTCACCATACTGGTGTGTCAGGGAGTAGTCACCATCAATTCTAATGGAGCCTTCTTGCATGCCGTTGACAAATATCTTGATTTGCTCATCAGAGTATGTTGCAGAGATGTGTGTCCATTTTTCAGGAATTGCAGTGTATGATTGAACGGTGTGCCATTTTATTCCATCATATACTGAGAAGAGTGCTACGTTTTTGTCAACCTTGTCGTTGTTTATTGCAAGCATGAATGCGTCTGCCTCACTTGCAACAGATAGTGTTGCAGGTGCGCCCTTCTTGTAGTCAGGCTTTACCCAGGCAGAAATGGTAAATGTTTCTAATTTTTCAGGAAGTGCAGAATCCAAGACAAGGTAATCGTTTTGTCCATCAAATGAGATTGCAGATTTGTTATCATCAGTTGTAGAAAGTGCGCCCTTTATGGTGAGATTATCGCCTAAAATATCAAAGTAAAGAGAATCAGTCGGTTGTGGGATTCCATCAGGGGATTCAGATGCGGCAGATGCGTATCCCCAGTAAGCATTTCCAGTGGTAATTGGCATTGTCAGCATTGATGCCATTGCAAAGAACACTGCAACGCCGGAAAGTTTTGCATATTTTAGTGGAATTGGGTCATTGTCAGTCATTCTATAGACAAGCAATCCAAATGGGACTGCCAATAGTAATACTGCCAAGATGTTTGCAGTTCTATCAAGGGTATCAAGTTGAATGCCGATGGTTTGGTCTCCAATGGTTACTTGTTGTACTTGGACTGATTCTGAATCAATCTGATTAGTTATATCGTAAATTTGACCGCTGACTTGAACGTATTGTCGGTCCGATGAGATAGAAGATTGTTGTCCGGTTAATGGATCAACTGCAACTGGAACATTTTTTGGCAGAAAGTGGCTGGGAACATGATCAAAGGCAAGACCATCAGGGTTTACAAATCCTTCATCAGCAAATGCTGATGAGAATCCAAATGAAAATACAAGTAATGCAGTAATTACAGCATAGGATCTATGCAATTCCTGATGCCTCCTTCAGAGGCATATTGGAATTGTATGACATATACTGTACACTGTCTACCCAACTATCGCCCAAGATAATTTCATTATGAAATTCATTCTTTATAAAACTAGATCAGTGTATAGAAAAAAATGTTACAAAATTATTTCTGTCTGTTTTGTAAAGTTAAGAGTTTTGATCTCGAAGTCCATCAAGAATTTTGATAACATCTGTTTTGCTTACAATTCCAGACAGTTTCCCTTCAATCAATACTCCGCATCCGTTAATGTTGTTATCTAGCATCTCAAGACACGCAGAGACCAAGTCCTCATTGTAATCAGATGTTGAAATTTTACTGGACATCACATCTTTTGCAATAACGGTTCCGCCAAATCCAGTTTCACTCAAAAATCCTTTTCGAGGAAAAATAACAGAAATGGCAGGATCAGAGTTGTCAATAACATCACTATCTCGGCCCAGACTCAAAGAGAGCCTAAACACATCGCCAAATGTAACAATACCTACTGCATCATTTGCCCTGTTTTTAATGACTAATCGAGATACCTTGTCTTGAATCATTTTCTCTAGTATTTGGTATAGTTTGTCATCCTCATACATTGCCGAATACGATACAGTCATTGCATCTCCTACTCTTTTGTGTCCGACATAATTTTGATAGTAGTATTTTGCCATGTCAGTCTTTGTTACAATCCCTACAGTATCAGAGTAGGAAACGCCAACTGAGCCAATATTTTTGCTAATCATGATGTGCGCTGCATCCTCAACTGGTGTGGTTTCGCTAACCTCAATTAGCGGCTTTGAGATTTCAGAGACAGATAACTCGTCAAGATTCTTTTCAGTGTTGTTTGCAAGAAGGTAAAACCCAATATCTTTTTCAGTAATTATTCCAATGATTTTTCCTTCATCATTTGTAGTCAAAAGTCGGCTTATTTTGGAATCAAGAAATTTGTGAATAGCATGAGAGATGGATGAAGAATTTTCGATTGTTATTGGTTTTTTCATAATATCTTTTACAGTACTCATGTTTCAAATTCTCCAGGATTGTCTTAAAACTCAAAGGATTATTTCTTCATATGAACTTTGGTGAATAATTGAAATAGGAGGACTAATAATTAGACTGACCAGCATTAGGAGAATTTGGTAATAAATTTTTTAAACACCTATACAAAATTATTTTGAAATGAGATTGGAATATTTTGCTCTGACAGGAGTTTTAGCTTTGATAATCACTGTAGGGTTGAGTCCCAACGCAGTTGCAGAAAGCACTATCACCCCAATTAACGGAGAGATTAGTGTAAAAAAGACAGTAATTCCAATGAGTATACCCGAAGATAATGTCTTCCCATGGGGTTCAGTTAGAGGGCAGGCCTCAGAATTTGCTGAAAGATACCCAGTAATCATTCAGATTTACCAAGGAGAGGATCCCGTACACTTTGCCCAAGTAGATGTTAAAGGAGATGGTTCCTTTGAGTACAAGTTTCGTGTAAGAAATGTGGATACAAATACTGGTGAGGCAATTAACATCTTCCAAGGAGACTATACTGTGAATATTTTCAAAGTTATTCCAAATACCAACCCTACTGTCTAGTAGGGAGTTCCCTTCTTTCTTTGCTCTGAGAAGGCATTAACATACCACTCAAATTCATCCAAGAATCTCTTTGCTCGCCTGTCATAATTTTCATCAAGCAATTCACCATCTTCTCCAAATACGTCTTGCACTTTAGATATTGGCAGCTGTGATGGAATTGCAGGAGAGCCCATCTCAGCAAGTACTTGTCTTAGATGATTACCTGCAAGAACTCCACCAAAGGGACCTGCAGAATATGAAACAATTGCAGATGGTTTGAAAAAATATTCTTCTAGTAAATAATCCAAAGTGTTCTTCATTGCACCAGAGGTGCTGTGATTATACTCTGGAGTTACTGGAATGTATCCGTCAGCTTCTGATATTGCAGTGTAAAGTTTTTGCAAATTCTCAGGTGGTGATTCTAATTCCTTGTACATTTTATCTAAAAGCGGTAATTTCAATTCTGCAGGATCGACCAAAGAAACTTTATGGTTTCTTTCTTTGAGTTTCTTGACAATCCAATTTGCAACTTTGATTCCCTGTCTGTCAGATCTTACAGAGCCTACAATTACTGTAATTTTTGCCATACTGAATCACAGCAAAAAGCAATAAAACACTTTATCCAATTTTTCCAAAAACCCTAGAAAATCAAGTCACAATTCATATAATGATATGACAAATCTAGCAACAAGAAAATGAGCAAGAACTTTTGGCACGACATTGAGACAGGAATAGACATTCCTGAAATCATCAATGTAGTAGTAGAGATTCCAAAAGGCTCGATGAACAAGTACGAGTATGACAAAAAGCACAATATGATAAAACTAGACAGAGTGCTATTTTCCCCATTTCACTACCCAGGAGATTACGGGATAGTTCCCCAGACACTATCTGAAGATGGCGACCCGCTTGATGCACTGGTGCTAGTCACAAATCCAACTTACCCAGGAATCTTAATTGAGGCAAGACCAATTGGATTGCTAAGAATGAAAGATGATGGCGAAAATGATGAGAAGATTATTTGTGTTGCAACAAACGACCCTAGATACCTCCACACAGCAGACATTTCAAATATAGAGGATCACAATCGTTCTGAAATTGCTCACTTTTTCCAAGTCTACAAAGATTTGGAAGGAAAAAAAGTAGAGATTCTAGGATGGGAGTCATCAAAGGAAGCAAAAGAGGTAATAGTTGAATCCATAAAAAGATACAGAGACACTCTCAAAAAATATTAGATTGTTTTTAATGCAAATTACGATATGACGTGCGAACACTTTTCTCAAGAGAAAAAAATAGAACCACAGATACTAGAATGCGAAGAATGTAAAAAAGAACACCTTCCAACAGTTGCATTGAGAATGTGTTTGACATGCGGTCACGTTGGGTGTTGCGATTCTTCGATTGGACAACATGCAACAGAGCACTTTAAGAAATCAGGGCACCCGGTAATGCAGGCAGTTCCAGACAAATCCTGGAAGTGGTGTTATATTCATGAAGAGTATTATTAAAAATTCAGAGATTAGCCATTGGTTGCTAGCTGATTTACCAAATCAGTAGAGGTAATTATTCCAACTATTTTTCCTCCATCAGATACTGCAAGTTTTCGGATTTTTTTATCAGACATTATTTTTGCAGCACTCAAAATTGAATCAGTGGCATTTATTGTGTGTAATGGAAATGAAGCTATTTGCTCGACAGAAGTATCCAAAGAAACATCTTTTGCTGCAATTTTAATTGCAAAATCCCTGTCAGTAATAATCCCAGATGGAACTCCATCTTTTTTTACTAGAATGGAACCCATTCCTCCTTGTGCCATCATCTTTGAGATTTGATTTAGAGTAGTAGCCGGATCAACAGATACCAAGGCTTTAGTCATTACATCTTTTACCAGAGTTTCAGTGAACAATCTCTCTAGTGTTTCTTGGGAGCTCATTATATATCTCATAGATTGCACACATTCATAGGATATTACCTTTTTTTGGAATTTAGGCATAAAATTAGACTCAATCGACTTCCCCATAATCGGGGGAAATTGGTTTGCTGGGCACAAAAAATGAAAGATAGTTTTTGGCAAATAGAAATTTGATGAGTGAAAGTTTTCCAAGGTTTTTTTATAGATGTGAGATATTTATTAAAAATCAGAGTCTATCAAAATGGAACAAATTCCACAGATGACATTAACAGAAACAATAGAGGAAATAAAATACCTAATCAATACCAGTAATGGAGATACTGGAAGACTGGCACATATTTTAGAGACAATAAAAAATAACAAAAAATTATACAAATCAGATCAAGCTTTCCTCGAATCTCAATTAGAAACAGAATTTTCCTTAGAAAAAGAAGAGTTAATTCCTGAAAACGAAATACTAGTAAGAATTCAGGATTTGATAAATTCAGGGCAAGGGGACCCTATGAGATTAAAGCACATACATGATACCATATCAAGAGGAAAACACCTTTACCAATCAGACCAAAAGTATCTGGAAGATAAATTAAATCCTGATATCATTGAAGATGAAATAAAAATTCAAGAAACTAAATCCGCAGACAAGCAGATAGAAAAGGTAGAAAATAATATTGAAAAGGAAACAACTGTAACCACCAAACCTCAAGGTGTGATGCCTAAAGGATGGAAACCAATCAAGAAAGAAAAATCAATTGAATTATCAGAAATCAAACAAAAAATAACATTAGAGGAAGAAAAGATTGATCAAGAAAAAATATTATCATCAGAAATTTCTAAACAACGCTCCAAACTAGACGAGTTGGTTCAAAAAAGACATCAATATGAGCAGCAAGTATCAACAGAGCGAACCACTCTGGAGTCAAAGATAAAAGAGGAACAAGAAAAGATTGCAACTCAAACAAAACTTGCAGAGCAAATTTCATCTCAAAGAATAGAATTAGAAAATGTAGGTTTGGAAAGAACCCAGATAGTAAAAAAGATGGAAAAAGAAAAAACAGTTATCGAAAAGGACCTAAAAACCCGAAAAGAGCAGGTTTCTCAGGCACAATTAGAAGAAAAAGAGATAGCAAAACAGATTGAAGAGGAGCAGCAAAATTTAGCCGAAATGACAAAATCTCAAAAATTACGTTTGCAAGAGCAAGCAAAATTAGCCGAAGAGATAAAACAAAAACAAATTGGTTTGCAAGACATAAAACAAGATTATGAGGACATAATGAAACAGACCAATCTAGAAAAATCAAAGCTTGATGAATCATTGAAATTACAAAAAATTATTCAAACTCAAGAAAAAGAAATAGCAAGAACGCAAAATGAACGTAAAAAGCTAGCAAATCTAATTGAAAAAGAAAAGAAAACACTAGTCAAAAAAACAAAAGATGAAAACGTAAAACTAAAGATGCAAAAAGAATTCTCAAAACAATTGAAAAAAGAGAAAGCAGAATACGAGAAATTAAAGAAAAAGCGAGAAAAGATGGATTTGCAGATGAAGACACAGACCAAAAAAATCAAAGAAAAACAAAAAAAGATGAAAAAACAAATAGATGAAAAAACAAAAAAACTCAAAACCCTAAAACAAAAAGCCTCAACAGCTCCGAAAAAACCTAAAATGAGAAAAACAAGAGCCCCCAAGAAGTCATCCAAATAATGAGTTAATCAAGAGCTGTTTTATCCTGCCATTATTTTCTGAAATAAACTAAAACTGTATTAATTTTTGAAATTCCATTCCTTTTTTAATAGTAAAAAATTAGGCACATTGAATGCCAGAGTATCAACTTGGAGAATGGGATTTATCAAAAATTGCAAAAAGTCCCAAAAGCCCTCAATTTCAACAGAAAATAAAAGAAATTCACACATTATCTCAAAAATTTGAAAAGATAAAATCTCAACTTGATCCTAAAATGCCTTCTAAAAAGTTCATGAAGATTCTAGAAGAAATAGAGACCATATCTGAGAAAATGAGCATGATTGGAGGCTATGCATCACTATCATATTCTGCAGATACACAGTCTGATGAGGCAACATCTCTTTTGACCACAATTTCAAAACTGGGTTCAGATATTTCTAACAAAATTCTCTTTTTTGATTTATGGTGGAAAACACAAGTAGATGAAAAAAATGCAAAGAGGTTGATTAAAGATTCAGGAGAGCTTTCAGAATACCTCAACCACAAAAGACTCATTGCAAAATATTCACTTAGTGAGCCTGAAGAGAAAATAATCAACACACTTGATGTAACGGGAATTTCAGCACTTGTAAAGTTGTATGATAAAATAACAAACGCATACAAATACAAAATGAAAATTGGAAGCAAAACAAAAATTCTGACACGTGAGG
>JBMSGE010000064.1:0-7274 GCA_049414205.1 Nitrosopumilaceae archaeon | reverse complement strand
ACCACATTTACAATAAGACTTCCCAAAAAATAATTTCAAGAATATTCAGGCGTCAAATCTGATTTTAACCCTGCAAATTTTACCAAGGTTTTTTTATTTTCATTAATTCAAAGAACAAATGGTTTCAGAGTTTGATGTAGTGCCTACAATTATTGGGGTTTTGTTCTTGGTTTTGCCTGCACTTGCTTTAGGAAGACTTTGTTCTCATTTTAAAATATCCGAAGTTATTGGTTTTATTTTTGCTGGAATAATTTTAGGCCCTACTGCTCTAGGAGGAATAATACCAATTTTTGGAAGACCAATTGTAGAGCTTAACGATGTAATGATTGCACTGTGGCAAATTTCTGGAATTATCATTTTGTTTTCAGCTGGATTGCATTTTACCTTTCATGATTTAATCAAGGCAGGCCCTAAGGCTGCAATTATCGGAGTTTTTGGAGTACTCGTACCTCTTGCTTTAGGATATTTTGTTATGCTTTGGATGGGATTTGATTGGACAGTTGCTGTTCTTGTCGGTGCAACACTTAGTGCTACAAGTATTGCAATATCGGCTATAGTTTTAGAAGAATTAGGAAAGGAGAAAACCAAGGAAGGTGCCATTTTGGTAAATGCGGCAGTACTTGATGATGTATTAGGTCTTGCAATTTTATCAGCAGTAATATCATTGGTTGCTTTGAAAACAATTCCAACAATTGAGTCAGTTGTAATTACCACGTTGACTGAGATAGGTTTTTGGTTTATGATATTACTTGGAGCAGTATACATTTTGCCAAAAATTGTGCATGTTGTTGCCAAAACACATCCCTCAACACTGGAGGCAAGAGGAATTAGACAAGGAGTTGCATTGGGTTCTGCATTTGGTCTAGGTGCAATTGCTGCAAGTGTAGGACTGAATCCTATTGTCGGTGCATTTGCTGCAGGAATGGGACTGGCAGGATCAAAACTTGCAGTACAGGTGCGTGAATTTGTAGGGAGGTTGAAAGTAATCGTAGCTCCGTTATTTTTTGCTCTAATTGGTGCTCATGTAGATGTTAATCAAATATCATCAATCAATTGGGTGTTGTTTGGAATAATTTTAGGAGTTGCAGTGTTTTCTAAAATAATTGGTTGTGGTTTACCTGCTACTTTGTTACTAAAAAGCCCAAGGAAAGGATTCCGAATAGGTTATGGCATGGTTGCAAGAGGCGAAGTGGCTTTTATTGTTGCAGGAATTGGATTGGCCTTCGGGGTTTTATCAGATGAAATTTACTCTACGGTTATCTTCGTAATTTTAGCCACAATTTTCATAGCCCCTATTTTATTAAAAAACTCATTTAAATCAAACACATCATTTTCCAAAAAATAATTTCTGAATATCCTACAAGAATTAATTTTTTAGTTAAGCCCTATGAGTGTAATTTCATATCCGTAAAATCATCATTCTAATCAAAAATTATCAGTCTAGAATCAGACTCCCTAAACCCAATCGTGCATTCTGGATAGTGTTTCAATCCTTTTCCCTTCTTCCAGTAGGCATAATCGTCAATGTCTATTTGTTCATCACACAGTATGCACTTGTTGGGAAACTTTGCCTTGATCTTTAGCCATTCATCCATCATACTCCTAGATCCATTCTGATATGTTTATCAACCATCATGAATGTTGCTCGTATCATTCACAATATCAGGAGAATAGACATACTGGAACACACTGCATAGTACAAATTTCTGCATCAGGGTCATGTCTGCATGCAGATTCACATTCCTTGAATGCGCCATTCATCTCTGAACACTGTTCTTCTGAAATGAATTCACATTCATTAAACTCTGGCAGCCATTGTCCGCCAAACACTGTGCATCTAGATGCTATGTCCAATGAAGTGTTAATCTCTTCCCAAAAGTGTTTTCCATCATTTGTTTGGCATTGTCGTGGGTGTGATTCCATTACAGGGTTTCCAGCTGCAACACAGTCCTCAAAACTTTCAATTGAAGATTCTATTGGTTTTCGAATCTCATGTAGTTTCAAAATTAATTTTCTGATTTCTGGAACATCATCTACTACCTCATATTGTATCTTTTTTGTTTTGTTTCCCATTGTAATTTCAATCCATTCTATTGGGGCATCAGCACAGCCTGGGCAACCAATGTTATCTGGTAACGAATTGAATTCTTGAAAGTCAATCAAAGACTCCAACTCATTCCATTCGGATTTAGAAAAGGAAGTCTCTTTTGATATTTCAGACACGTCACGTCCACTTTGAATGTAGACTATTTTTTCAGGTGTTATTACAAACTCATTAAAACAATATCCAAGGCAAAAAAGTGCATCAGTTCCAGTTTTTATTATTGGTTGAATTTTACTTTGGTCTTTATTATTCCCTGAATGGTCCGGTGATTGAATTAATCGAATAATATCACTTACCCAGTTTCTTTTAATCAATTCATCATAAGTCAGCGATTTCACACATGCTGGGCTCCCATCATATTTTTGGGTTAATCGAAGACTATCTCGACATTTTATATCCTCGAATGGAATTCCGTCCTTGAATTGTTTTAGAGGAGGTTCAAGTGGATTTACTTCACCGCTAGAAACAACAAAAGTCAGAGAATAATCAGATAGTTCTATCGGATTAGTGCTTTCCGGATATGGTTCTACATTTGTTAGTCGAATGTGAAATCCGTCAAATGTCTGTTGGTTGACTTCTATCGTATCCATAGGAATATTGTAAAATCCAATATCATGGTCTCCTTTTTGCAGTTGTACTTTGGCCGTAACAGTTCCCTGCCAAACGCACACGACATCACTTGGACATCTTGAATCTTCAACCTCAAACAAGGTCATAGTCAAGTCTGAATTGATATTTGTGGTCTCCCCAATCTTTAGTCCAATTGGAAGATCAAGTGCAATAGTTTCATCAGCGATAGCAGGATGCGGTAATAGAATAAGGGCTACACTAATAGCTACAATTGAAAAAATGAAATTACGGATTTTTTTGGACATTATCATTGTACAGTATTGTAATGCGATTATAACCATTGATGAAAATTCGTTTTTACCAAAAAAATACCATCCAATCAGACCACGTAAATAGAAAAATCACGGACATAATACATCCACGTCAAAATGATGCGGATGGAACAGATGGTTAACTTTTCTTCTTTTCTTAAAAATAATTTCAAAATTTTAAAGGAATTAGGCTCGATTTTCTCTCAAGATTTATATGAAATATGAAGAGGATTTTTGATACATGTCTATAATAGAAACCGTTAGTGATGTAAATAACACATTTCTATCTCGTAGAGAACTAACCTGTAATTTTGCAGGTTTGGCTGGAAAGTTAAAAAAACTTGAGGCAGTAGACATGGTTACAAAGGAATTCAATCTAACAGATAAAGTAATCATTCCCATGTTATTAGAAAGTCATTCAGGAAAATCAACTACTACAGGAACATTCTTTGTTTACGATGATGAAGGATTAGCCAAAAAACATGTGAATCCAACAATATTTGCAAGATTAGAAAAAGCAAAAGCAAAACAAGCCGAAGCAGAAAAAGCAGCAGAAGCACCCGCTGAAGAAGCTCCGGCAGAAAAGACAGAGGCAGCAGCTGAAGAACCAAAAGAGGAGAGTAAGGAATAATGGCCGGAAAAAAAGGATCCAGTCCAAATGTTTACAAATATTTCAAAATAGATGGGGACAAAATATCCAGACTTAAAAAAAATTGTTCTAGATGCGGTAAGGGAATCTACATGTCTGAACATAAAGACAGACACACCTGTGGAAAATGTGGCCTTACTGAATTTAATCAGTAAAAACTAAAAAATTAATTTTAAAAAACTTCGACTGTGTTCTTTTTTAATTTAAAATTTAAAAATAAAAATCACTTTATCTGCTAAATGTAAATATATCAAAAGATAAAATTTTTAGATTAGCGATGGAAAACAGATGTCCACGTTGTAATTGCCTTCCTTCTGAATGCCAATCAAGTGAAACTCCTTATGATTGCCCGAATTGCAAGTGGAAGCAGTGTGATTGTTGGTCAAACAACAACGGTTTGGACTAATTCTCAATGTTGGCATAATTAATTAGAATTAATATTGCACTAATTTCAAATCTATATGATGGAATTTAGAAATATTCTAGTTGCTTTTGACTCATCTAGTTTTGCCAGCAGGGCTTTCAAAAATGCCTTGGAGATTGCAGAACCCCATTCAAGTAAAATAACCATAGCAACAGTGGTAACAGGGATTTACCAGCCTTCTATAGGATTCAGTATGAAATACAGTAAAGAGTTGATGGATAAGCACACAAAATTACTAAAGAAAGTTTTTGCAGGATTACAAGCTCAAGCTAGAAAAAAAGGTTTGAAATTGACATTGAAAATATTATACGACCCATCAGTATCAAAAGCCATTCTAAATTATGTTAATTCTCGTAAATTTGATCTTGTTGTTATTGGTTCTCATGGCAGGACAGGTCTGAACAGGGCAATTCTGGGAAGCGTAGCAAATGATGTGACACATAAAGCAAAGTGTCCAGTGATGGTGGTAAAATAAAATGGCATTTTCTAAAATTCTAGTTCCTTTTGATGGTTCTACTTTTTCCCAAAAAGCATTCAAAACAGCTTTAGGAGTAGCAAAAACACATAATTCAAAGATTTTTCTTCTATCCTGCCTTGAAAAAGATAATCTAGGTGCATGGTATGCTGACAAAAGAATCAACAAGCAAATAGTGGCAGATGCCAAAAAGTTTGCAAAAAATGTACTGTTAAAATTGGAAAAAACCGCTGAAGATTCCCAAGTGTCTGTTTCCATCCACATTAAGGAGACAAAATCCATTGCAAAAGAGATAGTTGATTTTGCAGGATCTAAAAAAATTAATCTCATTATAATGGGGTCACATGGTCAGACAGGATTCAATCGACTGATTTTAGGAAGTGTGAGCAATAAGGTAAGTCAGTTGTCAAAATGTCCAGTTTTAATCATGAAATAATTTGTCTTAATTTTGAATAAGAGACATGAAAGACGTTTAATCTTTAAACCAATTAGAGTAAACACGTTTCACATATTGTTGGTATGCCTTTTGCATGTCTTCATCGGTGGCCTGAACAAACAAGCGTAAGAATTCCGTTCCAGTAACTATTCCTATTAATTTTCCCTCATCAATTACAGGTACCTTTCGAATCTCTTTATTTGCCATAATGTCAATTACATCGGCAACTGATTGATTTGAAGAGATGTGGACAACAGGAGAAGACATCACTTCGGAGACTTTGGTCTCCGCAGAATACGATTTTAGCATTATTTTAGTGGCAAAATCCCTTTCTGTAAGGATTCCAACAGGCTCGTTTTTATCAATAATTACAATTGAGCCAATCTTTTGTCTTGTCATCAATTCGGAGGCTTCTTTTATTGTTGCATCAGATCCTAAGGAAACAACATTCGGGTTCATTATCGCCTTTACAGAAAAATTACCATCATTTTCTTGTACCATAGATAGTAAAGTTTTGAGTTTGTATTTTAGTATATGGAAGAATCACGATTTTGAAAATAAGAATTTACGGTAGAAAAGTTTTATTTAATCGGCTTCTTCTATCCCACAGTTAATACACATTTTCTTTGATTGAATTTCAAACCAAGCAAAATTATGAACATATCCTTTTTTACACTCCATAGGGACATTACTAGAAATCGAGAGGATTTGAGAATGCTTGTCAATAATAACCTCGATCAAGCATTGAAAAAGTCTTACGAATTAGGAAACAATCTATTTTTCCAATCCATTAAACTATTGAATATTTCCAGATAGTTTTTTGCACGAGTGGTGATATGTATATGAGCATACAATTTCATAGTCCTTCCCTCAAAGATCATAGTTGTTTCTTTTTTAAAAAAAGGAACAGTTACTCCAATTTTTTTGATCTCATCAAAACTATAATTGTCGATTTGTATCGTATTCTCTTTGATTCGAATTTTCTTTTTTTCTTTGTTTTTGTTTAGATGTGAGTCTATTTCCCCCTTAACAGACACACTCCATTTAGGAGAATCCATAGGCCACCTATGAACATGGATTTTTTCGGCCAGGAAATTAATTTCTGATTTGAATTCGCTATTTGACAATTATCAGGTTACCTATTTTCCTCTAGATTTTTTTCATGAGCAGTTCTTTCAAAAAAATATTCTTGTTTTTTGAGGTCTGTCTCTTTTATTATTCGGCATTTTTTAATAGGGACTAGGCGTGATATTTGTTCATAGGTGTTAATGGAGCGAACATCTGCAGCATAAGCAATTTGAAGTAGAGGAGATCTTTCTTCAATCATAGGTTTTGCTCGTTCGTATCCACCGGCTTGTCTCATTCCCGACCGATAGAGACCAAGATTTTTTTCACTTTTTGAGATTTGTGGGTCCTGATAACAGCAAAGTGCATATTCATCATTGTTTTTTTCTATCAAAGTCATTCTCGTGAATTTATCACTCCAGTTTTCAACTTCCTTTGCTAACTGAAGGGCTTCTTCTTTGTCTTCAAACACTGTAGAGACAACTAACCGATCTTTTTCGTAAGCCCAATAAATTCCATAAAAATTACCTTTCCACTCAATATCAAAAGAAGACACACGTTATCTCAAAATTAGCGAAATTAAGACTTTGTGATTTAATAAAATTCAAATTTATGAATTAAGAATTTTCTAGTATAGTTTCTTTTTTCGAAGTTTATTGCTTTTTTGTTCTAGTTCATCAATTTTTTTTATAAATTTGGGATCAAGTTTAATTTTGGACAAAGAGTCAATTGAAAGTTTTACAGTATTTGCATCTAGTGCTACGTTGTTTTTTGGCAAATTTTTATCAATCCAGTATTTTATTGCCTTGTCTTCCAGTTTGTAATCCCTGAATCCAGCTGGAAATCTCTTGGTAATATGATCCAGTAAAGTTCTATCATTGAAGACGGCTCGTGGTTCAAACAATCTAGTCTCATCAGCATAAACATTTTCAAATAGATTTCCTGAAATTTCGTCAGATAGTAAATCCATTTTAGATATTTTTCGCATTAATTCAAGATAATGTAAAAATTCATGAGCCAAAATAGCATGGATTGTTCCTTTAAGCCCATAGGCAACAAGAGGGGCAGTGATTTGAATGACTACCTGAAATTGACCCTCAAAGGAAATTGGAATGGTACGTGCAAATAAAATTCCAAATTCATACGAGTTAGGATTAGGGGAAGATAATACAATGGAAGGCTCCACATACGCAATAGGATATCTTATTCCAGAGGCTTTTTCAATTCTGTTAATTCCAGA
>JBMSGE010000063.1:0-7360 GCA_049414205.1 Nitrosopumilaceae archaeon | reverse complement strand
AAGCATAAAAAAAATGAAACAAAAATCAGATATGTTAGATAATTAATTAAAAAAGCAATCAGGGTGGAAATAACATATGATAGAACTTGACATTTTACATATCAGAATTTTGTTTGCCTTAGCTATGTTAGGAATAGCCACAGTTATTGATATTCGTAGTCGAGAAATTTCAGATTTTATCTGGATTGTTTTTGGCGGAATCTCAGTTGTTCTGTTATTCTTTGAGCCAAACATCATAGAAGCGGCATTTGGAGTAGGATTTTCTCTAATTGTAGCACCCCTAGTTCTCATATTATGGAGATTTGGTTTGTTTGGCGGAGCAGATGCTTTAGGATTGATTGTCCTTTCTGCGTTAGCGCCAATGGCAACATTAACTGAATCAGCCGTCAGCCCATTTTCAATTGTAGTAAACAGCGCATTGCTTTCAGTATCACCAATGGTATTTAATTTCATTAGAAATTCAATACTGGTGTTAAGAAAGGAGAATATTTTTCATGACTTTGATGAAACAACATCAAAGAAAATTTTTGCGATGTTTCTAGGATACAGGTCAAAGAATCCAAAGTATAGTTTCTCACTTGAAACACAAGTTGGAAAGAAAAAGAGACTCAACATCGCATTGCATCATTCTGATACTGCAGAGTATTGCACCACTCCAGATACTTGGGTAACACCAGGGTTACCATTCATGATCTTTATTTTGGGAGGATTCATCATCCAGTTATTTTTTGGTGACATAGTTTTAAGACTCATTGGATTAACATAAAATATTTAATTTCAATTGATGTTGTCTTAGGATTTATTGAAATTTTATGGTTTTTTAAAAAAACTGAAAATAATTATGCTTTAACTGAAATCTTACCGAATTCTTCTTGGGCAACTTTTCTTTTAACATCCTCAAAAAATCGTTCTATCATCTTTATTCCATGCACAACCTTTGGAGCATATGTCTCTACAAATTCTAATTTTTCAGAATGTGTTTTTGGTGTTTTATTTTGATAGTGCTCATAAACTTCTTTACCGTTGTAATCAACGTAAGCGATTCTGGCGCGATAATCGTTTCTTTCCAAAACTAAGCTGTCTCCTCCCACAATAGCTGTGTGATAGGGGTGAACGATAAGGGCTTCAGAAAGTTTTTGGGAGGTATCTATTCTTAATTTTTGTAATTCTGTTGCAAATGAATTAAAATCAGCAAGAAGGTAAAAGGTTCCTTCAGGTTTTACTGCCTTGACTCCATCAATTTGGTTTAATGCATGACATGTGTATTCAGCAATTAATTGATGAATGCTTCTGGTAATCTCAAAGTACTCTTTAATTTCTGAACTTATTTGAAAACCTGCAACTGCGGCATGCTGAATTGGAGTAGAAACTGCAGTGTATTCAGTAGCTAATATTTTTTTGAATTGTCGTCTTACATCTAGTGCATGTTGTGGAAAAATAACATAGCCTAATCGGTAACCGCCTGCTGCATGTGATTTGGATAAACCGTTTGTCACAAATGTTCCTTCAGGATAAATCTTGGCCATACTTACGAATTTTGAAAAATCAAAAGTTGTTTGTGCATAAATTTCATCTGAGATTACTGTAATTCCTTGCTCTTTGCAAACATCTGCAATTTCTTCAAGGTCTAATCGGTCATAAACTACCCCAGTAGGATTGTGAGGGTTGTTTAAAATTAGTATTTTTTGTCTATCGTGCAATCTTAGTGCTAGTTTTTTGAGATCTTGTGGAGATATTTTCCCATTTGCGCGAGCTGGGAGCATATGGTAATTTTTTTTCAAAAATCTAATCTGAGGAAGATATCCCAACCATGCAGGGGTGGGTAAAATTACCGTACCGTGGAGAATTTCAAGCAAATTAAAAATCAGTTCTTTAGTCCCAGGGCCAACATAGATTCGCTCAGGTGCAATATCTAAATCAAAATAATACTTGTTGTATTTTGAGATAGCCTCTCTTAGCTCAGGAATTCCAGGAACTGGTGCATATGCTCCCTTGTCTGCATTTTCTATCAGTGCTTTTTGAATGAGCGAAGGGACAGGAAATGGAGATTGGCCAAAGGCAAATCCATAAAATCCAAACGAGCACTCAGGATGAGGGCAATCAGAGTGAAATTCTTGTAAAAACGTGTTTAATTTCAGGTTTTCAGGAAGCTCAATATCCTCTACTTGCTGATCTACTACAAATTTCACTGATTAAAGTTGAATTTTCCAATAAAGCAAACCGATGTTAATTAGAAAGTATCAAAAAGTGAGATTTTATCAACCTAATTTTGTAATCTCATCTAATACTTTGGGGTTCTCCAAGGATGATAAATCACCTAATTTCAACCCTAGTAGTTTAGCCTTTAGTAGTCTTCTCATGATTTTTCCTGTTCGTGTTTTGGGAAGGTCAGATAATACATAGACTGCTTTTGGTCTTGCAATTTTACCAATTTTTTCAGAAATGTAGTTGGTGAGTTCTTGATCAACATTTTTATCTTCCAAATTTTCCGGAACTAAAAATAAAATTATTGCTTCTCCTGTTATTTCATCAGGAATTGCAATGGATGCAGCATCAGATATTTTTTTGTGACTGATTGCAGTATGTTCAATTTCTGCAGTACTCATTCGATGACCTGATACATTGATCACATCATCTGTTCTTCCCTTCATGTACCACAACCCATCATTATCCACAAAAACATAATCGCCATGGAACCAAATATTCTCAAAACGTGACCAATAAGTTTCCAAATATCGCTCATCATCATTTAGCAAACCTCTAGTCATTGCAGGCCAAGGAGAACGAATTACAAGATATCCGTCTTTTCCTCTGATTGAATTTCCATCATCATCAACAACATCTAAATTAATTCCAGGACAAGGGATTCCAACAGTTGATGGTTTTAATTTCATACCTGGAAATACAGAGAGCATAGCTCCACCAATTTCTGTTCCACCAGACAAATTCATTATAGGAATTTTTTTGTTGCCAACTTTTTCAAATAGCCACCTCCATGAATCCTCATCTAGTGGCTCACCGGTTGTCGGAATGTTTTTAATTTTATCTAAATTATGATGTTCCAGTGGATGAATATTGTTTTTCTTAAACATCCTTACTGCCGTAGGAGATATCCCAAATATTGTGGCGTTATATTTTTCAAGAAGATTCCAAATACGATTAAAATCAGGATAGTCTAATGCCCCATCATAAATTACTGCACTTGCTCCCTGAATTAGAAGTCCATATACATTCCAAACCAGCCCTGTTATCCATCCAATATCTGCCGGCCACAAAATAACGTCATTTGTGCCTGCATCAATCAAAAATGATGCCTGATGCCCCGCAAATGTGGAAAAACCCCCATGTAGATGAACCACTCCCTTTGGTTTTCCAGTGGTGCCTGAGGTATACAAAATGAATAATGGATCTTCAGAGTCAGTAACTTCAGTAGGGCATGTATCGGATTTGCCTGAAATTAATTGGTCATAATATTCCAAATTTTCAGATTTTTCATATTTGTCAATTCCTTTGTAAGGTACAACTATAATTTTTTCAACTTTAGTGTTTTGTGTGGCATTTTCAATTGTGTTTTTTTGAGAAATTGGTTTTCCTTTCCGATGAAAACCATCACAGACAAAAAGAATTTTGGCATTGCAATCTTGTAAACGAACCTGTAGTGAATCAGTACTATATCCAGAAAAAATAACAGTTTGAATGGCACCAATTTTTGCACAAGCCATTATTGCCAAAATAGACTCCTCAATCATTGGAAGATAAATGGCAACAACATCTCCTTTTGTTACACCTAGAGATTTTAATGAATTTGCCAATCTTGAGACTTTTTGATCAAGTTCAGCATAAGTTATCTGAGAAGTTAATCCATCTTCTGAAACAAAAGTATAAGCAATTTTATCAGGATGTAATTGAGCGTGTTTTTCTACAGAAGACTTGTAAATGTTTGTTTTACCACCGACAAACCATCTTGGCCATGGAATTCCTTTTGAAACATCTAAAACTTTTTCATATTTTTTGTCCCAAACTATCCCTACCTCTTTTTGCACTTCCTGCCAGAACCATTCTAAATCTTGATTTGCTCTTTTAGACAAATCATCTAATGATGAAATTTGGTGTTTCCTCATAAATCTAAAAATATTAGAGTTTTGTTTTTGGTCCTCTGTTGGAAAAAATTCAAAATCAGACAATCAAATAGTCTAAAAACAGAGAGGTAAAAAATTTTTAAAATCAGGAAATATCGATGCCCAGCCGTCTTGCACACGCAATTGCTGCTTTTCCATCATCCTCAGTAATGCCTGCATTTTCAAATTTTTCAATCCATCCAGATTTTATGCCCATAGTGTTTTCCTTGTAATATTGACGCAAAATCGTACCTACTGTGGATTCTAGGCGTTGTTTTGTAGTGTTATTCATCCCTTTTTCTAGCAATGTGGCATCAGAATTTGCAAGAATTTTGATGAATTCTACATCTTCTAGTGATAAATCAGCCATCTTCTAAGAGATTTTCTTTTGCAGTAACTCTAACGTCAGTTTAGGATCTGCCTTTCCTTTGGTTTTTTGCATAACTTTTCCCACAAGAAAATTAATTGTTTGAGGATTTGATTTGGCCTGCTCAACTGCTTGTGGTTCTTCTGACATCACTTGATCAATAATTTTTACGAGTTCATTCTCATCAGACACATTCCCTAAATCTAACTCCGAAATTACTTGAGATAGATTTTTTCCAGATTTTACAATTTCATAAAGCGCATTTTTTGCATTAGTCCTTGTTAATTTTCCTGACTGGATTGAATCGGCAAGATCCTGTAAATGGGAAGGCTCTAATTTTGATTCATTTCTTTTTTCAGTGGTATCTACTAACCCCATAAGATCTGTTGTGATTATATTTGCAATTTCTTTTGCATTTTTTTCGGTATGAGATATTTCAAACAAATCTGAATAAAATTTATCAGAAGATAAAACATTTGCCACTTGTTCTGGAATATTGAATTTTGAGACATATCTTTCCTTTTTGGAGCTAATGCTTTCAGGCATTTCTGCTTTTAATTTTTCTTGAAGGTCTTTGCCAATCTCAACCCAGGGAATATCACCTTCCAGAAAATATCTGTAATCTAATTCTTCTTCTTTTGATCTTGATGAAATAGTTATCTTTCTTTTGTCATCCCAATGTCTTGTTTCTTGTACAATAGGGATTGCTCTGGAATGCAAACTTTCTTGTCTAGTTATTTCAAAATGAACTGCTTTTTCTAAATCATGAAATGAACCAATGTTTTTTATTTCAACTTTGTTTCCGCCTTCAATCGATACATTAGCATCTGCCCTCATCGCTCCTTCTAGTCCAGGATCAGAGACATCCAAATTTTCAAGTAAATCAGACAAAATATTTAGAAAATCACGTACCTGTTTTGGGTTTTCAAAGTCCGGTTCTGTGACTATTTCTACCAATGGTGTGCCTGCACGATTGTAATCCACCAAGGTAATTTGGTTTTTAGAAGAACTTCCTTCATAAATTAGCCTTCCAGGATCTTCTTCAAGCTGGATTCTAGTTATTCTAATTTTTTTATCTCCCACCATTATCATTCCAGAACCCCCTATGCTTGTGTCTCCATAGATGTTAAGCTGGGTAATTTGGAAGTTTTTTGGTAAATCAGGATAAAAGTAATTTTTCCTAAAAAATGCAATATGATCTGGAGTACTACAGTTTAATGCCATAGCAATGATTGTTGCTTTTTCAATTGCTTTTTGATTTATTCTTGGAAGTGTACCAGGTAACCCCATGCAGATAGGACAAACATTTGTGTTGGGTTCGTACTGTCTATAGTTGGCCTTGCAAGAACAAAATAATTTGCTTTCAAGTTTTGTCAACTGACAATGTATCTCTAATCCTATCTTAGTCAAATTGGAACCTCCGGTAATTTTACAGTGCTTTCCAGTGCCCTTGCTGCCCGTAACAAAGATTTGTCTTCATTGTGGTTTGCCATTAATTGTATTCCTATTGGTAATCCATTGGAGATTTCAAATGGGATTGAGATTGAAGGAATGCCAGTTAAATTAGACATTACCGTATTAAAATCCACTAAAAACAAAGCAACAGGATCATCTATTTTTTCTCCAATTTTGAAAGGTAAGACTGGGACAGTTGGCGCAACAAGATAATCATATTTCTTAAATGCATCTTTGATTTCTTTAGTTAGTTTGCTTTTCACTTTTAGTGCTTTTAAGAAATATTTTCCTGCATGACCTGCAGATGGAACAAACCCTCCAAGAATCATACGCCTTATGACTTCGGGTCCAAATTTTGTTCTGGCCTTTGAGATGTATGAATTAAATTCAAAACCTTCTACTGGAAAATCATAACCATATCTAAGATTATCATATCTGGCCAAATTACTTCCTGCCTCAGTTGCAGTAATTGTATAGTACGCTGCAACAGAATATTTCACCATGTCAATTGAAGTATTCTCACAAATTGCACCCAATCCTTCTAATTTTGAAATGGCTTTATTGGTAGCCGAACGAACCTCAGGGTCAGCCCCTTCACCGGCCATGTCTTGAATTATGCCTATTTTTTTACCTTCAATCCCAGAATCTATGTCTGTAAGGTAATCCTGACCGCCATTATCAATAGTTGTGTTGTCATGAGAATCCAAACCCGAGATTGTATTTAGCAAAAAAGCTGTATCCTTTACAGTTCTAGTAACAGGTCCAATTTGCTCAATGCTGTTTGCATATGAAATTAAACCAAATCTGCTAATCAGCCCATAAGTTGGTTTGTACCCAACAACAGAACAAAAACTGGCAGGATTTCTTACAGAACCACCAGTATCAGAGCCCAAGGATGCCACACATTCAAAAGCGCTAACTGAAACTGCACTACCGCCAGAAGATCCTCCAGGAACATAATCTGTATTCCAAGGATTTCTGCTCGGACCATATGCACTAAATTCTGTTGTCAACCCCATTGCAAATTCATCCATGTTTGCTTTACCGACAAAAACTGCATCTTGTTCTTTTAGTCGGGATATTACTGTCGCATCATATGGCGCAACAAATTTTTCTAACATTTTTGATGCGCATGTGGTCTTGGAGTGTTTTATACAGATATTGTCTTTAATTGAAATTGGCATTCCAAAACATGAACCAACTTTTTCACCAGATTTGATTTTTTTGTCAATCTGACTTGCCTGTTCAATTGCTTTTGAATTTACTTGCAAAAAGGCATGTAATTTATCATCAACGTTTTTTATTCTATCAATAGTTGCTGAAACAAAATCTTCAGCTGAAATATTTCCATTCTTTACTTCCTCCACATATTCTAAAGCAGAAATTTTTAGATTCAATTAAACCATCTTGGGAGCTCTTA
>JBMSGE010000062.1:0-7469 GCA_049414205.1 Nitrosopumilaceae archaeon | reverse complement strand
GATTCTCTGAGGTTATTTAACACGAAATTCTCCCAAAACCCACGTATATAAAAAATCAGAAAATCTTTTTCTATATTTTGACAAATTTTTTGATGAATAACTTGTTTCAGGCGTAAATTAGAGGTTATCGTCCATAATTACACATTGAGTGTGAATAGGATCATCTACAAAATGATAGCAATTTGAACACTTGAATTGAGAAGGTTGATCACACACCATGCATGTTGTCAGCACATCCAAGGATTCTCCACAATTCCTACAAGAGTCAATTCTGTTAAATTCTAACACGAAAGTTTCCTAAAAAAAGAGAAATAAAATACAAACAAAGTAATTTCTGTCAGGTATTAGTCAATCAACTTTAGCTAGTTTTGAGCCAGATTAAGGGCTATCATAGTAGACATTACTTTTGCTGCAAGAGAAGAAGTTGCACCATTATCATAGTTTGGATTTAGCTCTACAATATCAACTCCGGTAACCTTTTTGTTTTCAAAAGAGTAAAGCATATCAAATAATTCACGCGAGGTGATTCCTGCTGCTTCTGGATTTCCAACGCCAGGGGCAAATGCCGGATCTAAAACATCAAGGTCAAGACTAGTGTAAAGAGTATCAAAGGAAGATACATGATCTTTTAGCATTTGAGGTCCCTTTCCCTGACGAATTTCTTTGTCAGTGATTGTTTTGATGTTGTGTTCTTTTAAGAATGCAAGTTCTTCTTTTACAAATGCGCGAGCGCCAACATGTAAAATGTTCTCGGCTCCTCTTTCCTCAACAATTCTGCGAAGATAAGATGCATGGCTTAATTTGATATCAGCATATTCATCACGTAAATCATAGTGGGCATCAAATACAATGTATCCAGTATTTTTTGGAAAGCTCATGTAGGTCCCATATGTAATGAGATGCTCCCCTCCAAGAATAAACAACTGTCTGTTTTTCTCAACAAGTTCTTTTGTTACTTTTCTAACCATGTCAAGCATTTCAGATGCAACTACAGTATGGGTAGTGTTTCCCAAATCCTCAATGTTTGCAGTCTCAAGATCTATTCCTAAATCAGGATGAAAAATCTCAATGTTGTTAAATGCATCACGGATTACATCAGGACCAAACCTGCATCCAGGCTTGTAGGAGTGAGTGGAATCAAAAGGAATGCCAAAAACTGTAGCAATAGGTTCGCCATCACCAGAGGCGGTGATCAGTGGATTTTTGTTCATATAGAGATCAAGGAAACTCATTTCTTACACCATTAGTTGTGGTCTTTGTGATAGATTTCGTGGCATGTTCAATCCACTGAATGGTTTGTCTTTTGTTTGTTCTTGGAATTCTTTTATGAAATCATCAAATGGTAATTCCTTTACATTTCCTGTTTGTCTGTCACGGATACTAAGATTTTCAGAATTTGCTTCCTTTTCCCCAATTACTAGAATGTAACGGACCCATTCTTTTTCAGCTTCTCTAATTCGTTTTCCTATGCTGTCGTTTCTATCATCAATGTCTACGCGAATATTATGAGAAGATAGTTTGTCACAAAGTGAAGAGCAGACATCATAAAACTCGTCTTTTAGTGGAATTACACGTACCTGAGTAGGAGAGAGCCATAATGGAAGTGATGGTTTTCTTCCTTGTTTTGAATCAAGGGCAGCTTTCTCTAAAAGTGCATAAATGATTCTCTCAATTGCACCACTAGGAGAATTGTGTAAAATTATTGGATTCTGTTTTACATTGTTTTCATCAACAAAGTCTATTCCGTATCTGTTTCCATTTTCAACGTCTATTTGATCAGTTGAAAGGGCCGATGCTTTTCCAAGATTATCTATAAAGTTAAACTCCCATTTTAAAACAAAATAAAAGAATTTTTCTTTCCACATTTCAACTAAAACAGGCTTTCCGTGTTTTTTTACAAGATCATTGACGGTGTTTTTGTTTTCATTGTAAAAGTCTTCAGTGAACCTAATTGCCATTTCATAATCAGATTCTTCTATCCCCAATTCCTTGAGTACGCTTTGAGACAAATCAAACCGTGTTTTGATTTCATCAATTGATTGCTCCATATCTTTGCAAAATGCATGACAATCAGGCATGGTAAATGCACGGAGTCTTCTTAATCCAACAAGTTCTCCGGATTGCTCACGCCTAAAGCTATACCTAGTAAGCTCGTAGAGACGGTATGGTAAATTCTTGTAGGATAATTGGAATTCGTTTGCCATTAAGAACTGGCCAAAGCAAGCTGCAAATCTCAAGAATAGTTTTTTTCCCTCCGAATCAATATTGTATTGTCTTGCAGGGAATCGATTAAAGTAACTAACCATACTTGGGTGATGAGAGTCATACATGATTGGGGTTTCGACCTCATATCCCCCATAATCTTTTACCCGGTTTGTAACATATTGCTCGATTAATGATTTGATTAGTCTTCCATTTGGGAAAAATCTCATATTTCCAGAATCAGATGCAGATTCATAATCTGCAATTGCAAGTTTTTTCATCAAAGCAACATGTGGAGGAGGTTCATCAACACTTCGTTTTTTTGCAGACTCGTATTTTGAAAGTACTTCTAATTTTTTATATTTTGAAAAGTTAAATTCAGACATTGGAGTCATGGTTCCTTCTGGTGTTAAAATATACCAAAAGGATTTGATTTTTGATTCTCCTTTTAGTGCCTCAGATGTTTCTTCTTCAGCTTTTGCGCCAGCCGTGTCTTTTGTAATTACTTTGGAGCTTTCGGCTAATGGATGTCCTTTTACTTGAACCTTGTATGATTTTGTCCATCCAAAAGGAGAGTGAGAAACATCCAAATCATTTGCAGACTCTTCCATCTCTTTTAGCAATGAAATTGCAGTGGATGGAGAAGCAAGATTTGAGCTTAAATGAGCATAAGGGTAGAGAAGTAGTTTTTTGCACCCAATTTTCTCCATGGAATTTTTTATTTGAGAAATAGCATCTTGTGCAACTGAAGAATCATCGTCTTTTTCTATAGCAACAAATGCCACGACCAGTTCCTCTAGTTTTTTAGTATCAGTATCAACATTTTCTTCGGCACTTTTAATCTCCTTTTTTGTAGGAGTGTACTCTATACTATCGCAATGGAGTTGTAAAATACGCACGATAAATCATGTCAATTGTGGCATAAATATACGATTCTTTCACAAAGATTAGTTTGTGAAAAATGCAGATCAAGAATTCTTGATAGCATTTTCTATAATATCGCGTAATTCTTGTCGGTGAGATTCAATAATTCCTCGAATTTCAAAGGCATCAACATAGCCACCAGCCGAAGCTCTAGATGCCTTTAGTAGAAAATGAAGTGAACCTTCTTCTAGTTTTCCCACATAGTATCCGTACAAAAAATCCACCTCATTTTGGCATTTCCAAATTTGGCCAATTTTCAAAAAGGTCTGTTTGATTTCTGTTGGAATCTCCTGCATTCTTTGCCGTACATAGTTATCCAGAGATTTGTGAATTGAAGAGTCATTTATCATACAAATCATCATTCAATCTTATTCATAAACACTAACAGAGGGATTTAATCAGTGCTGTGTCCTTTGAGTGTGATTATTGAACGCAGAATTAGAGCAGATAATCCCAGATTAGAAATTAAAAATTGTACAGCACGTCCAAGTGAATCGTTTCCACGAAACCCTTCATCATAAATCATTTCAACTGATCCCTTATCGGTCTGAACAAAAGAGGTTATTAGAGAAAATGGCCCTAATTTCTCATCATTTTTTTCAAGATACAATCGTAATTCAACATGTTTTACCAAAAATCCTTGCTCTTCAAAATCTCCAGAATTAAAAAGAACTTCCACTTGATCAGGCTGACGGTTTACACGACTAGGATCATGCAAATCAACAATATTCATAGTACAATAAATGACTGTAATCCCACATAAGAAATCTACTAAAAAACATACCATAGATTGTTCGTAATTGGAAAATACAAGGACCAGATTATCGTTTTGATAAATTTTAAACCAAAGCACAAGTGTTAATTTACAGTTTTATTTTATCTTGAAAAGTGGACCACCATAAATTTCATGGAAAAGACATTCCGCACATAAAACTAGACCCAAAGATGACAATTGAGGATCTAGTAGAGGTTTTTGCAAGGTCTGGATTCAATGGAAGGCAGTTAGGAGAGGCAGCAAAGCTATATGCAAAAATGATTAAAGAAAACGCAACCATTTGCCTTACTGTTTCTGGTGCAATGACTCCTGTAGGTTTTGGAGGAATAATCAAGTCACTCATTGAACGTGGGTTTGTAGATTGGATTATCACAACAGGTGCAAATGTTTACCATGAGGATCACTTTGCATGGGGACTTCCAGTAAAGCAAGGGCATTTTGATGTAGATGACATGAAACTTTATGAAAATGAAATAGTTCGAATAAGAGACGTTTACATAAAATTCTACGAGACACTAGAAGCAGAAGATCAGATTATTCAAAAAATGTTTGGAAAAGATTTTCCAGATAAACCATTCACTACTGCAGAGTTTTGTAACGTGATGGGAAAAATTAGCAAAGAAAAATCAAAGCATCCTGAAAAAAGTTTCATTACCACTGCATACGAATATGATGTTCCAGTATACATTTCAACAATGAAGGATTCATCCCTTGCACTAAATTTGGCAGTACAAAGATTAGAAGGTAAGGTGTATAATTTGGATTTTGTAAGAGAGATAATAGAGCAAGCGGCAATTCTTTTTAATTCTAAAAAATCTGGAATTTTAGAGATTGGTGGAGGTGTTCCAAAAAACACAGCACAACAGACAGGTCCATTACTTGATCAAATTCTTAGACGCAATGACGGAGGACAGGATTACATTATCCAAATAACAGATGCAAGGCCAGATACAGGAGGTCTTTCTGGAGCTACCCTCCAAGAAGGAAAAAGTTGGGGCAAGGTACAAAATTCTCATGAAGGAGTTGTTACAGTTTATGCCGATGCCACAATCGCATTTCCAATTTTGGCTTTGTATGTATTGAGCAATCAAAAAACAAGAAAGCCAAAACGACTTTACAAGAAATTAGACAAATTTTATCAAAACCTAAGTGATGATTATTTTAAAAAACCTGCTAAATCAAAAAATCAAAAGAAATCTCGAAAATAAACTAAAATTTATCAAAACGAGCACGTTCTAGATCTCGGTCATCTTTAGATTCTTTTTTGTATTCTTTGTAATGCTCTTTGCACAAGACACTCTTTTTGCCTGCAGAGTCTACTCGGAGGTTAGCGTTTTCAACCTTGGTGGTGTTCAATGAACGGGCACCATCATTATCGCATCCTTCAACATTACATTTTGCACCTTTTGCAACTACACCCATAAAATCAATTAGAATAGATGTTATTTATATTTGAAAAAAGTGACATATGAGAATAATTTTGAGTCAAATTATTTTGTAATTATTTGAATACATCGTTTATAAGAGGAATATTTTTTTCAGGAAATATGGCCGGAGCAAAAAAACCAGAATCTAAGAAAGGTAAGAAAGACAAAGGAGAGAGTGGTCCAAAAAAGGCAGAGATTACAGTAATACTTAACGAACAAGAGGCAACAAAAATTGTTCAAAACTCCAAAGTAATTACCGTTCACGAGCTTGCAAGGCAAACAGGTGTTAAAGTTTCAGCGGCAAACGTATTTCTCAAAGATGCTCTCAAAAAAGGCATCATAAAACGTGTTGGCGGATTTAGCGGACATTATATTTATCAGCCAGCAACCTCATAGAAGAGAAAACTATCTCCAGGTTTTAGATCTTTTAGCGCATCCATATTTCCCCCTAACTTTCCGATAGGAGTCATTGTTTTACCAGAGTCAACATCTGCAATAAAAAAACAGATATCTCCAGAAGAAGCCAGAAACGCAACGTCGCCTTTTTTGAATTCTTTTCGCGGTCTTTCAGTTCCTGAATCAATTGATGTTTCAAAATAGGCAATGCTTTTTCCCATCAAGTGGGCATGACCTTCCAAAGGAAGAGATCTCATTATGGTCCCCACAGTTCTTGGTGATAAATGACGTTTTAGATCACATGGGATTTTGGCTTTGCCTTTGATTTCTAAAATTAGTTGTTTTTTAGAGACAGAACTTGAACTCAATTTGTAGTTTAAATTTATTGGAATATATAACGCTTTGAGAGAAAACCGATACTTGTCGAATGCTGAAGAACCTGTAGTGGAAACTACAGAGCCCATAGAATCTACTGAGGTCGAAGAGTTAGAATCAGACATCGAGGTAAATGCCGGCTTAGACAAAGCATTAGCAACCTATAGAAAATTAACAGAAGGCGGCAAGGACGCAGAGCCACTAACTGAAAAACAACAAGCAGATCTTGAAAAAAAGTTAGATGAGATTCAAAGTAGAGAAATTGTAGATACTGTAGAAGAGCACGAACCAGAAGAGATTCCATGTGAGAAAGGTAAAGTCACAATTGGACCTCCAACCCTTACAAGATTTGAAAAGGCAAGAATAATGGGCGCAAGAGCTTTGCAATTATCACTAGGCGCACCACCATTTATCGCAATTCCAAAAACTGCTCGAATATCACTAGATATCGCAATGGAAGAACTAGAATTAAGAGTGATCCCAATTACAATAAGACGAGTATTGCCAAATGGCGACTATCAAAACATCCCAATTGACTACTTTGATTAAGTGGACCAATCGTCGATAAAACTTAAAAGAACTTAAAATTTCTGAAAGAATGAATAATGCTCACAGAGGAGACAAAGGGACCAACTGGTCAAGAGCAGACCAAAGAATCCAATAATGTAATTGAAATACACAACGATCCAGTTATGCAATCAGCACTAGATGCATTGTCTGTTATTGGAAAATACAAGGAAATTAAAATTAGAGCAAGAGGCAATTCCATTCCAAATGCAGTTGCAGTAGCAAATATTCTAACTGATAACATGCTCAAAGGAAATTCAAAAATTTTGAAAATATCAGTAGATAGTGAGCCAATCCAAGAGATGGGCAGGACTCAATCAAACATAGAAATAATTATTCAGAAATTCTAGTATACGCTTCCAGGACCTTTAAGAAGCATGTTTTCGCATTCCTTGCAAACCTTTTCGTCGATGTCTGATTCCAAATTATGATGGATTTCACAAATCAATAGGCTTGATTTTATGTAATTGCACAGCCCAATGAACTTTGAGAGACTAGATGGAGTATATGCCATATCTGAAGATAGGTTCTCAGTTAGCTCGTCAATCAGGCTGGAAACTTGTTCTTCAGAAAGTAATTTTGCAATCAATGCAGGATCACCGCGAGTTCCACGAATGTAATTACTCACTGCAGCTTGTGTCACTCCCAACATCTTTGAGATCTCCTCTTCGCGAACATTGTGGTCTTCTGCTAATTTTTTAGCAAGGATAGCTCTTAGAGCAGGAATCAAAGTTTTTGATTCAATCTCTGCGGGAAGTAGCATAAATCCAAAAGTATTGTCTGCTGGATTTAAAGTTTCCAAT
>JBMSGE010000061.1:0-7513 GCA_049414205.1 Nitrosopumilaceae archaeon | reverse complement strand
AAAATCATTGCAGTCAACAAGGGGGAACTTGGATTAGTTCTAACTGAGGTGCCTGATTTGGAAATTGGACCAAACAGGTGTGCAGTAGATGCCAGTTGAGTATATTTTAGATCCACTGGTAATTTTTCTTTCCATTTTGTCAGGAATGGCAGTAGGACTCAGCTTGGGATTGCTTGGCGGAGGTGGTTCTGTCCTTGCGGTTCCATTATTGTTGTATGTTGTTGGAGTAAAAGATGTTCATGTCGCAATAGGAACATCTGCATTAGCTGTGGGAACAATTGCTGCAATAAATTTGCTAGCTCACAAAAGAAAAAACAACGTTCGACTTAGAATAGGTCTTACATTTGCAATACCTGGATTAGGTGGAACCTTGTTGGGGGCTCAATTGGGATTACTTACACCCTCCGAGAATTTGTTAATGTTCTTTGCATTGTTCATGGGCGTGGTTGGAATTCTGATGTTAAGGAGAAAAACTGCAAAATATGATGTACAAAGCTCTGGCAGACAGTCAATTGTAATGTTATCAAAGAAGAATATTCCTTTATCGGGATTTTTTGTTGGAACCCTTGCTGGTTATTTTGGAATAGGCGGAGGATTCTTGATTGTTCCTACTCTAATGTATTCCGGAGGGCTGAACATCGTAGAAGCAATAGGGACATCGCTAGTGTCAGTCAGTGCATTTGGGCTGACAACGGCTAGCAACTATTTTGTTGGAGGACATGTGGATGTTCTTATTGCTGTTTTGTTCGTAGTAGGAGGAGTAATGGGTGGTCTTTTTGGAGTAAGGTTGACTGACAAGATACCAAAAGAAGCACTAGGTAAAATATTTGCAGTAGTACTTTTTGTAATTTCTGCATACATTTTGGCAAGAACATTACTTTTCTAAGTGTAAAAATATTTTCATTGAGAGTTTGGTTATATGAGAAAATAAAAAGAAAAGAGATGAAATATTCTCTATATTCTTGGCATTACACTAAGTTTTGTCTTTGCAGTGATTGCAATTATTGAAACTATTGCAATTACTAAGATCATGGCTGCAATTGTTCCAAATTCTGGAATGGCAAAGGTGCCAATAATCTCAATGGTTTCTGCTCCTGCAGGAAATTCTACAGTTAGTGTTCTGTCTGTAGATGTTTTTGTTTCCTCAAAGGTAACTTCTTCATTGTCAACTAGGACAAAAAATTCGTCATCTTCATCACCAACTGTTGCATCAACAACATCTCTTGGTAATGTGATTGTGATTTGACCATCATTCGTTGAATCGATTTCTAAGATTACGGAATTTTGGCTTCCATCAGCTGTCATGCTTGTTACTTGCCCACCTGAAATTTCATGATCTAAAGTTACTGAAACTTGAGATTCTTCTGTAGGTTTCTCTGAGATTAATTCAGGCTGTGGTGTGCTTGTTGTGGTTACTTCTGCCGTTCCAACATTTACGATTCCCTCCATCCATGGATGAACCATGCAAAAGTAAGGAAAGGTACCTGCTTCTTCAAATGTGTGAGAGAAAGTTGTTGCTGCCATAAACAGACTGCTGTCAAATGCGCCTGATGGTCCATCAGCCGCACTTCCTGCAGTTACTGTATGAGCTGCAGAGTCATCGTTTGACCATGTAACTTCTTCGCCTACATTGATTGTTATCTCGTATGGTATGTAACACTCGTTTGTTGCCTCACATCCTGGAACAGATGTCCCTTGCGGAACACTGACAGTTGCGACTTCGGCAAATGCATTAGACATGCCTAGCGTCATGGCAATTGTGAAAACTGCCAATAGCGAGAAAATGGGTTTACTGTGCATTTTCATTGATCAAACAATTTTTGGCAAAAATAAAAAACTTGTCATTTCTCATAAATTAAAAAACTAAAAATCTATGTGGGATGATGAATATTACTCACAAATACCCTGATCCATCACAATTCAAACAAGGTGGAGGTGATGGATTCGCAGACATGCTAAAACCCATACCATTGCACTGACTGCATATTTGATTTGCTGGCTGGCTTTTATTCCGATAACGCCGAATTAACATAATTCCAACAACAGTCCCTAAAATTATCCATACTGAAAGAAAAACACCTAACTGATAATCCACTATTTTGGTTCTAGATTTATTATTTTTAAATTAACAGTCATACTCTTCAATCTCTAGAACCTTCTCTTCTGAGTCCACTATGAGTAAATGTTGAAGTATTGATTCTTGTAGCTTCATGAGTAAACCATCAAAGGTCGATTTTAGTAAATAAGATTAACCATGAAATTATCTTCAAGCTGGCTGTAGTGGAAAATTACACAATTTTGCAAAAAAAGAGAGGCGTTACCAGATTAGTTTTTTCTTTGATTTGCCTTGACAGGTTACAAAGTGATGTGTTAACTCTTCTTGGGTTTGACCTGCAAACGAGCAAAAGATACAGTACGATGTCATTACGTTCACCTATTTTTTTAGATTATAATCAAGGAGGTTATTGTGAAAAAATATTGTATTCTCATGCGCCTAAAACATATTGATTGGAAAGTATTCTGTTTATGTCATATAGGTACTGTCTACGAGTAGTTGACACAAAATTCCAGCGAACCTTCATCTCTGTATCTAGTTTATGGCAAACTTGATTGATGTCTTTGCCTGCTTTTAGCTCCTCTCTTGCAATTTTTACAAGCACTTTGAGCTTGAGTTGTCTTCTCCAAGTTTGCACATAATCTGCCATGAAAATTTTTCTAATTCTTTTGACCTTTAAGCATCGCTATTGAATGGTAAATACAATTACTTTGATGGGCAAAATTCTGAATCATGCTTTCAATACTGACAAATCCTCCGTAGAGGTTTTAAACAAATTTTGTAAGGGAAAAATATGGAAGAATTCACTTCAGAACAATCAACATTTGTAGAGTTAAGATGTGGTTGTATGATTGATGACTCTTCGGGTTATCTTCATCAAGAATGTTCTCCTCACAGACAGGGCAATTTTATTCAGTGATCCTATACTTGTGGGGAAATCTAATTCCTCTTTGGGAGGAATGGTATTATTGCACGAACAAACTCCATAAAGTTCTTAGTTTGCATGTATACTGTTCCGGGTCCCACAATTTCCATTACTAAAGCCTCTCCTCCAAACAATGATGTCTTGTAACTTCCATGTTTTGTAACTCTGTATTGTGCAGTGGAGCTTAATGCTACTAGCTGATAGTTATCGAGAATCATTTTTTCTCCTACCTCTAGCTTTTTTGAGATAATTCCTCCCCATGCATTAACAAACATGTCGCCTGTTCCCATAGTCTTAAGCATGAAGAGATTACTTCCAAAAATCCCCTTGGTGAACCCCTGCCATTGGGTATCTAGTGTAAGGCCTTCAGTGGAACCTATAAAGGCGCCAGACTGTATGATGAATTCCTCATCTACATGAATGACCTCTATGTCTCCTAACATGTTTCCTGTGAGTCCAAGATTACAGTTATCCTCATGAGCGATAAACTCGTTTACAAAAAATGACTCTCCGCCAAATGCTGCTGCTTTGAGTGATTTTAGAAAACCACTTTTTCTCATCCGAGTGTTTGTTTCTATCTCTCCTTTGATGTATACCATTGCTGCAGCTTCGGCAGTGATGGTCTCTCCTTTGTTTAGGGTAAATTCGATTAATCCCATTGGATTTTTTATGATTTCATATTGCATATTAGAAAACAAAAAGAACTTGAAATTAAGATTTTACCAAAATTGAAATAATTTTGGAGGCGTTCTTACAATAAGTGAAATCCCCTATGAATTTGTAAATAAAGAATACCTCAAAGTCTATTAAGAGCAAAGAATGTCAAAGGGGGTGAACAACACAAAAATTTTGAGTATTGCTATTTGCTCTTTACTTGTAGTATCTTTTTCCGGTCAAAATGTATTAGGTTATGGTGGGCCTCCTGCTCAAAGCAGTAGTGGAAATTACACCATTGAAATTTACTCTGATAAGGAATCTTACAGTCTCGGAGACTCCTTGATTGTTTCTGGCAATGTTAACAAGTATAGTGAGGATCGAAGTTTGCAAATCACAATATTTGATTCTCAACGAAGCCTTATCTTAAATGAAAAATTTCCAGTAAACTCTGATACCTCATTTTCTCATGAAATCGTTTTGGGAGATGACTTTGAAGAAGGAGAGTATACTGCCAGGGCCCAATATGGGACCTCAAAGGTAACTGTGGAGAAATTCTCTTTTACAGTCACTTCGGGCGGTACTATGCAAGAATCAAACACTACAAAAATCCCAGACTGGATTAAAAGCAACGCGGGATGGTGGGCAGATGGCCAAATTGATGACAGCTCCTTTGTTCAAGGAATTCAGTTTTTAATTAAAGACGGATTGATGGTTATTCCTGCAACTGAGCAAGGTGCATCTTCGGATACTAATGAGATTCCAGACTGGATAAAACAAAATGCAAGATGGTGGGCAGATGGACAAATTGATGACAGCTCCTTTGTTCTTGGCATTCAGTTTTTAATTAAAGACGGCTTGATGAAAATTAGCCAATAATCTCAAACTAGGTTTGCTGGTATTTTTCTTGGAATGATCAAAATTTCATGTTTGAAATTTTTATGCAACATTGTGTTCATGTATGATGTTTGACATAATTCTATATTAGAAATAGCAATACAACTCTGTTACAACACGTCTTATGTTATCGTTACACATTACAGATAATTCATACTTTTCTGAATCAATTATCTGAACATACTGCATCTTGGACAATCTTTGTATTCAATTGGAAACAAAGCTTTGCAAAGATAACATTTTTTTGTACTTGCTATTGGTTCCTTATCAAATTCTTTTTCAATTATTACTTGTGCCATGATTTCTAATGCACTTTTTTTTACATAACTAATCTCTAAACAACTAGCTTACAAATTATCATTGTAGCTAGAATTAATTCTGTAATTTTCACAGAAATTATTTTGTAAAATTATTTTTTAATTAATTGGAATTTTTGTAATGATTGCAATAAACTAATCTTACACAATTTTTGTTTTGACCTCAATAATCCTTTGATGAAAAAATTAATTGTTACACTGTAATATGAAATTTGAAAACAAGGAAATTAAATCAAAATGGAATATTTTTTGTTAACTTTCGCATCCAACACCATCGTAATTTCCATCAAATTTGTGGGGATCTGGTTGTAAAACTGTGAATTTCTTCTGTGGAATGTCTTTACAATCCAAATCAGGTGGTGGGGATGGTATACAAAAGTCTGGATATGATGGATCACAGTCTTCTGATTCTGTTCCTTCTATTCTTAGATTAGGTTCAGAATCTACACAACCATGTTTTTGTGCCCATATTTCAGATGAAAACTCTGATTTTGAGCAAAACTCCGTTGGCAAATATCCTAGATTTGCATCTAGTAATTCTGCATTAAGATTCCTTTCATTACAGTAAATTACAGCCACAATTCTGCCATGACTGCCTTCTGTTTGTTTGTCATCCTCATCAATTAATGCCTCCGAGCCCACAGGACAAATATCATCTATGAAGTCTTGAGCTTCCTCGCCACCAGTTTCACCTAATTCTGGAGCAGATGAAAGTGCAAATCTAATTGAATGTTCATTAATTCTGATTGTATCCCCATCAATTACTTGAGTGACTTGTCCTGAAAAACATCTTGCATTACCTGAGCATTTATCTTCAGTTAGTCCAGGTCCTGATGGTATAGTTTGTTTTGATGTTACATCTACCGTAATTATTTTATTTGAAACTAGAAATTCAATACCTTTTACAAAGTCTGAATCAGTAATTTTATCTTCAGACCACCATCGTGCATTGTTTTTAATCCATGCTGGAACTTTGTTTGCATCTTTGTCTTTGATTTCAAACGCGTTTACCAAATGTAATTCTCCTTCAATTTCAGCATAAACGATGTAAGCTCCAATCTGAGAGTTTGATGTAATTTCCATGGTGGCAGTAAATGTCCCGTCTCGTGATATTGTGGTGAGGATTTGTTCTGATTTGTCTGGTTGAACAATCGTTAATGTTAGTGGACCTGTATGTTTTATGTCAAAACTACCTGAAACTTGTGCAAATTCTGCTTGACGACCTGCTGGTAAGGTGTAAGTAGCTGTAATATCTGGAATGTCTTTTGCAGGCGCAGCTGCAATTTGTATAATTTTATTATCTAGCAAATATTCTATTGCTCGCAAAAATTCAGTCTCTGTAATTGCATCTGTTGCCCACCATTGTGCAGTATTTTTAATCCAAGAGGGAATTTCAACCATACCAATCCCTGGATCGTGCTCATTATAGTCGGTAAATTGAGCATAAATTGGATTCATGGCCAATGATATGGTGAACATCAACGCTCCAATTAGAATAATTTTTTTTTGCACAGAAATAAAGTAAACCCATTGAAGTATTAATGATTCTAAAAAATCATATGTAATTATTTCAAAACTTTGTAATGCATTTCTGCTAATTGCGCGTATTTTTTGGTTTTAATGAACTCAAGTTTTATTTCATTTTCAATGTTTTTGAAAAGAGGTATTCCTTTACCTAAAAGAACAGGGATGAGTGATATTATTATCTCATCTACTGCTTGATTTTTTATAAAAGATGCAATAATTTGAGCTCCACCAACTAGCCATATATTTTGTCCCGCATCAGGAAAGCCTTCTTCTATGAATTTTTCAACATTGAAAAGAAATTCTACATTTTCATCTTTATTTTGATTAGTTCTTGTAAAAACAAATGATTTTTTGTCTTTGTATGGATATTCTCCAAATGTTAGTATCTGGTCATATGTGGTTTTACCAATAATTACGGTGTCTATGGACTTGTAAAAGTCACTGTATCCTGAATCGGCATTTTCTGGAAGCCAATCCACACTCCCATTTTCTCTTGCAATGTATCCATCTACACTTGAAGCAATGTAGACTGTGACTTTTGCCATGGTAGCTGTTTTTGATTTGAGGATATAATCTTAGATTTTATTCTGTTGGAATTTTCTTTAAAACATGTGAAATTTCAAATCTATAAAGAGTAACTTTATTTTTTATTTGACTTGAGTTTTAAAATCTAAAAATTAAAAAAATTCTCAAAATTTTTGCCTGGAAATTTACGTTATTCAAATGGCCAAAAGTGATGTGCTCTATGCGCTCAGTATATTGTAACTGAATCTTATCTTTATCCATGTTGCAAGACTCGTTTATGCTCTAATCTTCGAAATAAAAATTGAGCAAAAATGGTGACTCTATTAGAAGTAAAGCAATCCAAAAAATAAACTCAAAACCAAGCAAAACGTTTTCAATTTTGATTTAATTCTAGTCTTTTCTCTTTCTAACGTCTGATTTTGGTGGGTCAAGTGACCAGAAAAATAATGCAATACAGATTGGAATCATAATTAGCAATAGTGCTACAACCGAAATAGTATAGAACATTGGATCTAATCCTGGGAAAAATGGCCCAGGAAAAACGGCATACATCCACAAAAATCCTACAAAAATAAGAACCACTTTGTTGCGCTTTAGCAGCTTTTTCCATCC
>JBMSGE010000060.1:0-7728 GCA_049414205.1 Nitrosopumilaceae archaeon | reverse complement strand
GGAGAAAAAATTCCAACTGCAATAATCATAGGAGGAGATCCTGCAACTGTTTTTTCATCAATCGCACCAGTTCCAGAAGGACTTGACAAGTACTTGTTTGCAGGAATTACAAGAAAGAAAGGAATCAAGATGGTAAAATGCAAGACCATTGATTTGGAAGTTCCTGCAAATGCAGAGATTGTTTTGGAAGGATACGTTGATCCATCAGATATCAGAGAGGAAGGACCTTTCGGAGATCATACAGGATACTACACACCAGTTGAACCCTATCCAACATTTACACTAACAGGAGTTATGAGAAGAAAAGATCCAATTTACGTAACAACTGTAGTAGGAAAGCCAATTCTTGAGGATGCATATATCGGAAAGGTAATTGAGCGATCCTTTTTGCCATTGATTCGCATGTTTCATCCAGAAGTAGTTGATTTTTCAATGCCTGCAGCAGGATGGTTCCAAGGTTTTGCAATAATATCTATCAAAAAAAGATACCCCGGTCAAGCAAAAAAAGTGATGATGGGACTTTGGGGCATGGGGCAGTTATCACTAACCAAAATGTTTGTTGTAGTCGATGAGGACATCAACGTCCATGACATGAATGACGTGCTTTGGGCAATCACTACAAGAGCAGATGCTGCAAGAGATACAACTATCATCAATAATACTCCAACAGATACTCTTGATCCAGCATCACCGTTGGTAAATCTAGGATCAAAGATGGGAATTGATGCGACACAAAAAACAAGAGAGGAAGGATATGAAAGAGAAATCCAGAAACAAGTAAAGGTAGATGAGAAAACAAAAAATCTTGTAGATGCTAAATGGTCCAGTTACGGATTAGAGTAAAGATATAGGATTGTAGAAGTTATCTCTTTCTTCTACATCATAACCAATTTGATGAATTGCATCAACAATTATTTTTCCTGTGAGTTCAGTGGAGCGAGCACCCGTACAGGATACAACTTCCTCGCCAATTAGAGTACCACCAAAGTCATCAGCACCATATTGTAAAGCCAGTTGTGCCATACCAACACCATTTGTAAGCCATGATGATTGAATGTGAGGAATCAATCCATCAAACACTAGTCTAGAGATTGCAATCATTTTTAGCAATTGGATTCCGCCAGAGCCGTGCTCTACTATTCCTTCTTGTTGCATCAATGTGTTATTTGGCTCAAAGTTCCACGGGATAAATGCCATAAAGCCCTTAGTTTTTTCTTGTAACTTTACAATTTTGTAAAAGTGATCAACTATATCTTGATTATTTTCAACATGACCATACATCATTGTCGCAGACCCCGGAATTCCTAGAGAGTGAGCCTCATCCATAATTCTTATCCAATCAGCACTTGAAATTTTCTTTGGACTAATGACGTCTTTTACCGAGTCTACTAAAATTTCTGCACCAGCGCCGGGGATAGATTGAAGACCAGCATCCTTTAGTCGAGATAAAATTTCTTTTGTAGAAGATTTTTCTACTCTTGCAATCATGTCAATCTCAGATGTTGAAAGAGCATGAACTCCTACCATCGGGAATTTTTCTCTTATCATTTTAAATGCGTCTTCATAGTATTCAATTTTCAAATTTGGATTGTGTCCACCTTGAATGAGAACCTGTCTAATCTTGAACATATCCCAAGCAGATTTCACACGTGCTTCAATTTGATCAAGAGTTAATGTGTAAGAATCATCTGCACCAGGGGATCTGTAAAATGCACAGAACTTGCAATCGGTAATGCAGACATTAGTATAATTCAAAATAATATTATTTACAAAGGAAGCTTTTTTTCCAAATTGTTTTTGTGTGAGATGACCAGATACCAAACCCATCAAATAGACATCATCTGATTCTAAAAGCCTAAGACATTCTTCAGGCCCTGGCCTAATTCCATTCAAAGAATTTTCTAGAATATCACCAATGCTGCTTTGATAAAGTTGTTCTGTTGTTTGACTCAATTAACTTGTCCACCTTACTCTTCGATTTCTATTTAATCCTATATAGAAAAAAGAGATGAAAATTACTCAACCATCTGACTGATTTATGCTCGAAAAATGAAGAAAGATTTTTCGCATGTTCACGTTATTTTTAAGTAGGGCACAAAAAACAGATTCATCCATGGTATCAGGACACCAAATTAGACTTAATCGAATTATGAGAAAAGGGAAAATGTTGTGCATCCCTATGGACCACGGTATTTCAAATGGCCCTATTGAGGGTCTTGAAGATCCCGTATCAACTATTTACAAATGTGAAGGACATGGTCTTTCTAGTATAATCATTAACAAAGGAATTATCAAAGCACTCCCAAGACCAACAAAGGTAGGAGTATTAGTCCATTTTTCAAGCAGTACTGCTCTATCAATGTCACCTAACCGAAAAATGATAACAGGAACAGTAGAAGAAGCAGTACGTCTAGGAGCAGATGGAGTATCATTGCACATCAATATTGGCGGAAAAGAAGAGCCAGAGATGTTAGAGCAACTTGGAATGACAGCTGAACAATGTCACAGATGGGATATGCCACTTTTGGCAATGATGTATCCTAGAGGAGAGAACGTAAAGGATCCACACGATCCTGAAATTGTAGGACATGTTGCAAGAATTGGTGCAGAATGCGGAGCCGATATTGTAAAAACTGTATACACAGGAGATATTGATTCATTTTCTAAAATTGTGAAAAGCACACCCGTTCCAATTGTAATTGCAGGTGGACCAAAGGCAAAAACAGATCTAGATATTTTACAAATGACAGAAGATGCAATTACTGCTGGTGCAAAAGGAGTAACTTATGGAAGAAATATTTTTGCACATAAAACCCCAGAAAAAATGGTAGAGGCGTTAGCATCCATTATTTTTAGAAAAGAATCCGCAAAGGAAGCTATGAAAAAAATTGAGTAAAACACGCGAACTAATCATATCCCCAAAGGTATCTCAGGGACAATTGCCAAAATTTCTTCAGCAATTAAAAGAAGAAGGCATCAATATGGTTTACCTTGATCCAAAAAAGATAGGTAAAACAAAGGTAAATCTTGAAACAATTTTTCCATCAACCAATGCAAAACACGTAGTAATTGAAAAAGATAGTATCAAAAAGCAAAAAGGCAAAAAAATTGGAAAGAAGTTTGAAATACTTTCCAATGAAGACATTGAAAATGTGCTCACTATTGCAAAAAAAGGCCTTGATTTTGTGATTGTAGAGGTTAAAGATTGGAAAATTATCCCACTTGAGAACATCATTGCAAAACTGCATAAAATCCATACCAAAATTTATGCAATTGCAAGAACCCCTGAAGAAGTAAGAAAGATGTTTTCAATTCTAGAGGTAGGAGTGGATGGAGTGATTTTCAACACATCCTCAATTGGAGAGGTTCGAGAAGTCATGATTTACCTTGGAACCAAGAGTTTTGATTTGAAGAAGGGAAAGATAATTGAGATAAAAGAGGTAGGAGATGGAGAACGTGTCTGTGTAGACACAGCCTCAATGCTTCACAAAGGAGAAGGAATGCTTATTGGAAGTAGATCAAACTTTTTGTTTTTGGTTCACAACGAATCAGTGGGTTCTTCTTTTACATCACCAAGACCCTTTAGAGTAAATGCAGGTGCTGTTCATTGTTACACATTATCTCCAGATGGAACAACTAGTTATCTCTCAGAAGTAGAAACAGGTTCTGAAGTTTTAATCATAAATTCAAAAGGAAAGGCAAGAAGAGCAACGGTGGGTCGCTCTAAAATTGAAAGAAGGCCAATGTTGATGATCAAAGCCTTAGTAGATGGAGAGGTAGGAGGAATTATTGCACAAGATGCCGAAACAATTCGTTTTGTAAAACCTACAGGAGAACTAGTTTCAGTAACACACCTGAAAAAAGGCGACACAGTTATGGTATATTCAAAGGCAGCAACAGGAAGACATTTTGGCATGGAAGTCTCCGATGAGTATATTTTAGAAAAATAAATGAAATGAAATACAAAACTTGTGTTTCTATTGCAGAGACCAATCCCAAGAAATTAAAACAGACTCTCAAAATAGGTTTAAAAAAATCAGATTTTGTAGAGTTACGATTTGATTTTCTAAAACCAGAACAGATACCCGTTGTTCTTCAAGATATCAAAAAAGATCTAAAAAGAATTGTTTGCACCTTGCGCCCTAAAGCAGAAGGCGGTAAATTTGAAGGAAATGAAAAAGAGAGAATTTCAATTCTAAAATTAATTGCAGAATATAATCCATTTTTACTTGATGTCGAATTTAGTACGGTAAAGAAAAACAAAGATTTAGCAAAATATCTAAAATCAACGAAAACAAATCTACTCATTTCTGAGCACGATTTCAAAAAAACGCCAAAACTCTCAGAATTAAAGTCAAAAATCAATCAAATGAGCAAATTTTCATCCAATGTCAAAATAGTTACAAATGCAAAATCAACAGATGATGCAACTAGAGTCTTGGAGTTGTATAGCAAAAAAGGTAAAATCAATTTGATTGCTTTTGCAATGGGAGATTCCGGACGTATTTCAAGAATTTTGAGCCTGTATTTGGGAAGTCCATATACTTACGTGTCTCTTGGAAAACCAGTGGCACCAGGGCAATTCAGTGTAGATGAAGTAAAGAAAATCATCCAATTAAAAAAATAATCATACCAATATTTCGCCTCAAGAGAGATTTCACATCTGGAAAGTTGAGAGTTTAAATGATTCATGTAAATCAAAAGAAAATATGTCAAAAACCTTTGCAGTTATTGGAGACCCTATAGACCATTCTTTATCTCCAAATATTCATAGTGCTGCATTTAGAGAATTAAATTTAGAGCACTCCTATATCGCATACAGAATTCCCAAGGGCGAATTAAAAGATGGCGTGGATGCATTAAAAAAAATAAAAATTGCAGGATTTAATGTCACAATTCCTCACAAAATAGAGATGATGAAGTATTTGGATAAAATTGATGAGTCATGTAGTCTAATTGGTGCAGTAAACACGGTGGAAAATAATGATGGTGTTTTAAAGGGATACAATACTGACATGGATGGATTTTTAGATCCTTTCAAAAAAAAGAATTTAACAATTAAGAATTCCAAAGTTCTTTTACTTGGCGCAGGAGGAGCGGCCAGGGCAATTGTTGCAGGGTTTGCAAAAGAGAATGCAAAGCACATTACCATTGCCAACAGAACTTTAGAGAAAGCAAACAACCTGGCACAATTTGCAAATAAAATTGGGCTTGATGTAGATACTATTGAACTCAATAAAGTTGGAGAGGATTTACAGGATTACAACATCATCGTAAATGCAACAGCAATAGGATTGAAAAATGAATCCAGCCCTATTTCACTGAAATCAATTAAACCCAAAACAATAGTTTATGATATTGTTTACATGCCAATGAACACAGATTTTCTTAAAAAGGCAAAGGAAAAAGAGGCCACAATAATCTACGGATATGAGATGCTTTTGGGACAGGCAGTAAGAGCTTTTGAGATATGGCACGGCATGGAAGCACCTTATAATGCCATGAAAAAAGCCCTCTTAGGAGGAGTATGATGGCAAAAGCAGGAGCCACAGTTCATGGTGCAGTATCACTTGTAAATGCAATAGCAAACAAAAAGGGTGCAACCTTAGGAATTGCCCTTAAAGTTGAGGCAGTAGTTGAAACCAGCGAGGGTAAAGGAATCACAATTCAATCAAAAAACAAGACTCTAAGTTCCAGGCTCATCAATAAAACAATTGAAAAAATTGTATCAAAGAAAGATTTAGAGAAAAACAAGATAACAGTAAATTTGGAATCAGAAATTCCCACAGGTTACGGACTAAAAAGTTCTAGTGCAATTTCTTCTGCAGTGGCATTAGCATGTGCAAAAATATTCAAACCCAACATGACTGATCAACAAATTCTTCTTGCAGGAGTAGATGCATCAATAGAATCCAAAGTAAGCATTACAGGAGCATATGACGATGCATGTTCTTGTTATTTTGGAGGATTCAATGTAACAGATAATGCAAAGAAGAGAATAATTCATTCCGAAAAGATTCCAACTAACTTGGTAGCAATTATCTTTATTCCAAAAAATAGAAAGCGAGGAAATGTTAAAAATCTAAAAACACTTTCTTCGGTATTTGATAACGCATGGAAGTTGGCCAAAAATTCCAACTATTGGGAAGCAATGATAATTAACGGATTGGCAACATCAACTATTCTTAATTCAGATCCAAAAATCATAACAGATCTTTTAGAAAAAGGAGCTATCGCAGCATCAGTTTCTGGTAACGGACCAGCTATTGCAGCGATTGTAAAAAAAGGAAATGAGTTAGGAGTCAAGAAAGTTTTTTCGTCTTTAGAAGGAAGCATTATCATCTCCAAAGTAAATAACAAAAAAGCTGAAGCATATGAGTTGTAGAGTAGAAAAATCAAAACTTTCTGGAAGTTTAGTTTGTCCTCCAAACAAAAGCTATACCCATAGAGCAATCTTTCTTGCATCCCTTGCAGGAAACGAAAGTAAGGTTGAGAATGTTCTATTTTCAGCAGACACCAATGCAACTATTGATGCCTGTAAAAATTTTGGTGCACATTTGGAGAAAGAAAATTCTTCAATAATCGTCAAAAAATCAATAGGAGAAGGCACATTTGTGCCTAAAATCAATGCGGAAAATTCTGGAACTACTATTAGGATTGCATCTGGAATTGCAAGTTTGTTCTCTAATCAAACAACTCTAACAGGAGACTCAAGCCTGCAAAGTAGACCTATGCAGCCTTTGTTGGATGCATTAGAAAGCATAGGTGCAAAGTGTTCATCAACGGATGGAAAACCACCAATTCAAATTACTGGGAAAATTATGGGAGGAGATGTAACAATACCAGGGAGTTTTTCAAGTCAATTTGTTTCTGCATTGTTAATCAGTGCACCATTAACTGAAAGAGGAGTTAATCTAGCAATAGAAGGGAATTTAGTTTCAAAACCATACCTTGATGCAACTATTGCAACAATGAGAAAATTTGGAGTTAGTGTTCAAACTCTAATTCCTTACAAACGATACAACATACCTCCTCAAATTTACAAGCCGGCTACTTTTACAGTTCCTATTGATTTTTCGAGTCTTGCTTTATTATTATCTGCAGCAACGCTTTGTGGAGAAAAATTTGAAATTGAGGGAAACATTGGCAACTTGCCTCAAGGAGATGAAGTATTCATAGATATTTTAGAGCAGTTAGGGATTAAAGTAGCAATTCAAGATAATAAAATAGCAATTGAATCACCTGAAAAATTATCAGGAGGTAGATTTGATCTTAGCAATTCCCCAGACCTACTTCCACCTTTAGCAATTCTAGCTTTGAAATCATCAGGATCAATTGAAATTGTTAATGTAAAGCATGCAAGACTAAAAGAAACAGATAGAATTGCAATAGTGGCACGGGAATTACCAAAGATTGGGATTAAGGTAGAGGAAAAGGAAGACGGAATGATATTGTCAGCACCAGATAGACTCAATGGAGCCTCTTTGAATTCAGAAAATGATCACAGATTATTCATGGCGTTTTGTATCGCAGGAATGTTTGTCGGAGATTGTACTGTTTCAAATCCAGAATCAGTGGCAGTATCATATCCCAATTTTATCTCGGAAATGCAAAGCATAGGTGCAAAAATTTCAGTTCAATAGTTTTGAATTTAAAAAAATGGTCTAAAAAGATCAAACGGCGCGACCCTGTATAGAGTGAAAAGCTTTCTCCTCACCCAGTACGCCT
>JBMSGE010000059.1:0-7870 GCA_049414205.1 Nitrosopumilaceae archaeon | reverse complement strand
TTTACAGTCTTGATTATCTGAAACAAGTCCAGTCTATTATGATGCTCCTTGGCGACCTCGATGTTTTGTTTTTTGAGCATTGATGTTATGGAATCATAAAATTTGACTGCCTTGTCCTGGCTTGGATTCTCATGGACCAGCAAGATGACCTTGTCTGCCTTCATCTGTTTTGCAGGTAAGACAATTCGGTCTATCTCATAGCCTACGGGGGCAATATGTATGCGTAAATTTGGAATTTTAGCCATAATAGTATCTATAGTATGCATACTATTGTCATGATATATAATAATTTTTCTTGCACTGTATAATTTATGAAAACAATTACACTATTGCACAAAAACCCCGTGGAGCAATCCACACCCTCTAATTTTTTCCCAAGAATCATCAGGGAATTTGACGATGATGATGAACCAATGATGTGGGGATAATGAGAGAGTCAGAAATAAAACAATTAGATAATTTGCTTGTAAAGTCCCAGAGACTAATTGCACAAGCAGTGTTTGACATACAAGCCGCATCTGCTCAATTAGACCATGCAAAAAGACATCTTCCAAAGTACAGAGAGTTTTCAAATTGAGTGGAACTTGTCCTAAATGTGGCGGAGAAGATCATGCTGCAATCATTGATTCTTCAGATACAAAACTAGAGTGCAGTGATTGTAAACACAAATGGAGTGCAAAATGAAATCAAAAACCAAAGATGCAAAAAGCAAAAGTGCAACTGAGGCATTTGTAAATTCTTTTGGGTCTTATCCAATCGGATACACATTAGGAATTGTCATACTGCCATTTTCAATGACTTGGCTGCAAGATGATCTGTTCATTGCAAATCTGTTTGTGACATTGATTTATGCAACAGTATCATTTGTCAGGACGTATTATCTTAGACGTGCATTTACAAGATTGGGTGTTGATGATAATTTTATCAAACTAGGTGCAAAAATACTAAACAGAATTAAAAAAGTCTAAGCGACCATAATTTTGCCAGTCATCCAAGGATGAACCATGCAATAGTAATCATACTCTCCTGGTTCTGTAAATGCAAACTCGTAAGATCCACCTGACATTACCATTCCAGAATCAAAAATACCATCAGGACTTCCTGCCTCACCGCTAGTTACAGTGTGGGCGGCAGAATCAATGTTATTCCAAAGTACTGATTCTCCAGAGCTAATCTCAATTTGATATGGCAAGTAACACTCCATAGTCTCTTCACATCCTGGTACTGCTGAACCTACTGCCATGTCTACCTCATGTGGACCTGACATTCTTTCTGGCACAATTGGCTCATCGACAATCATGTCCTCATCGTTGGCATTTGGCTCTTCAGGAATTGCAATCATCTCTTCTACATCATTTACGATAATTTCACCGACCATCCAAGGATGGACCATACAAAAGTAAGGATAAACTCCTGCTTCATCAAAAGTATACTCAAAGGTAGTTCCTGACAAAAATAGTCCGCTATCAAATAATCCAGTTGGACCATCTGCAGAACTTCCAGCAGTCACAGTGTGTGATGCTGAATCAATATTATCCCAAAGAACTGTATCTCTGACTAGTATCTCTAGTGAATATGGAAGATAACACTCGTTTGTCTCCTCACATCCTGGAACTCCAGAGCCAATAGCCATCTCAACTGTGTGAGTCATTGGGGCTCGTGGCATTGCAGAACTAATTGGAACTTCTGGTTCTGGTTCGGGTGTTGGTTCAGGTTCTGGTTCTGGTTCTGGTTCAGGTTCTGGTGTTGGTTCAGGTTCTGGTGTTGGTTCAGGTTCTGCTTCAACTACCACATCACCAACTACCACTTCTCCAATCATCCAAGGATGAACAATACAATAGTAATCAAAAATTCCTTCTTCATCAAAGGTATACTCAAAAGTTCCGCCTGCCATAATCATGCTAGAGTCAAATAATCCATCTGGACCATCTGCTGGACTTCCAGATGTAACTGTGTGAGCTGCTGAATCATCGTTGCTCCATGATACAGTCTCACCTATTGCAACATTTAGCGAATATGGAATGTAACACTCGTTTGTCTGCTCGCATCCAACAACTCCGGAGCCTTCTGGAATGGAGACAACATGGTCTGCTGTTGGCTCATCTGCTACAACTTCTGTTTCAGTTAGGTCAATTGCAACACATTTTCCTTTGTAAGAAAGCTCAACTTCTGCAAGATGCATTTTACACAAGTTATCATAAGTCATACCATCTACACCACACATAGGATTATCCTCATTTGTGCAGACCTTTTCTTTTTCAATACCAGGTTTTGGAGGTGCATTTTCAAGGTATCCAGGGTCTATTGCAATCATTCCCAAAATTGCTGCAATGAGTAATCCAACTACAATAATTATTCCATAAGTAAGATTCATCTTATCCACCAGTTAACTTTGCAAACTGTTCGTTTTTGCTTAATTTTTCCATAAATTCAATATTAGATAATGCAACAACTGCAGATTCAACAACTGGCTTGTCTGGATCATCAAGTGCTTTTTCTAGTGCATCTTTTGCATCCTTTGAACCAATAACTCCAAGGGCAATTGCAGCTTCGTGTCTTACAAACATGCTAGGATCATTTAGTGTAGCATCAACAAGAGGAGGAATTCCACTTGATATGCACATTTGTCCCAAGGAAAATGCTGCCTCGTGTCTGACTAATTCATTATCATCATGTTTTAGGACCTTGGCAATATGTGGGATTTTATCTTCTCCGCCAAAGTCAACTAAGATGCAAGTAGCTCTTGTTCTCACCACATAATCTGGATGATCCAAAAGGTTCACAAAGTATGGGACATCTTTTTGTTCATATTTTGCCTCCATTTCTGCAAAAAGTTGAAGCCTGTCATCAGTTACTGCTTGCATTTAGCTTTGGAGGTTTTTGTGTCCTATATTAGGTTAATCTAGAATTAGGCGTTATTTTCAAAGTTACCGGAGATCTTTATTCTAATTACAAAAGCATCTCACAAAGATCAAAAGGAGAAAAACAAGGAGTTGTAGGAAAACCGAAACGAATTCTAGGGGCAACTAAACCTATAGTTTTCCTCCACTGCCAAGATTATGGGAAACGGCAGTTCCTTGCAGGTATTACTATGTGAATGTAATACTTAAGATTGATCCTTAATCCTGATGCCAACTGTTGATAATTAGCATATTTCTTAAATCCAATGAAGACGTACATAACTTGAGGTCAAGGCCTACATTAAATTGGAATAGTGTATGTGCGTTAACGTCCTTTCGTGCAGACAAGGCTTTGAATCTCAATAATTTCAAGAGAATGTATTATGGTCACATGTAGAAAATGCGGAAAAGAAATGGAAGTAGAAGAAGAAAACCGCAAAGATCTTTTGGATAACAGAAGAGGCAAAGTTGAAAGTGATAAAATCTGCTCAGAGTGCAATTAAGTACAAAATCTTTTCTTGTGTTTTTTTATAAAGTAAAATTTTAGATATGTATTTAATGGAAAAAATTTGATTATCACTAATGAGCGCAGTAATTGGACAAAAAGCACCCAGTTTAGGAGTATCTGAATGGGTTCAAGGCGCACCTACTAGCTTGGATGAAGAAAAAGACAAAATTGTCCTAGTAGAAGTGTTTCAAGTTAATTGTCCAGGTTGTTTTATGCATGCAATTCCAGAGGCCATCAACATCTACAACAAATACAAAGATGACGGAGTGAGAGTTTTAGGAATTGCAACTGCCTTTGAGGATTTTGATAAAAATACATTAGATAATCTAAAGATGCTTGCAGAAACCGGAGAAGTGATTGGAGAAACCAAAAATGCACTCTCAATGTATGGACAGTTGCAAGAAGGCAACAAGTTACCATTCAAAATTCCATTCCCATTAGGAATGGATAATCTAACCAAAATCAACGGAGAAGTAAGCCAGGAACAAATTATGAAATTTATCTACGGCCAGCTTCCAGAATTTGATTCCCAGCCTGAAGATTACAAATCCCAGATAATTCAGAGAGTAAAAGATCATTTAATGTCAAAGGAATACTCGGCTGAGACTTTTGAGAAATACGCATTGCAAGGCACGCCATCAACCATCCTAATTGACAGAAAAGGAATCCTAAGAGACGTATCTTTTGGACAATCAGGACACCTTGACTCTATGATTCAAAAGTTAATTGCAGAAGGATAATCGCAACGCAATTTATCAATTTTTTTCACCTTTTTGCCTTTTGATAAATTTTTGAAAAAATAATTCACAATGAACACTGAAAACATACAATTAGAAAAAAGACTCATTGAGCAAGAAATCAAAGAGTTAAAGCAGCAGTTATACCAGTTCGAGGAATAATAATTCCTCAATTTTTCTATTCAAGATTTTGATACAGGAGTTTTTGATTTTGTCTTTTTGGTAACGGTCTTGGTTTTTTTAGTGCGTGGCTTTCTAGATTTTTTCTCAAGCAGTGTAATGGCTTTTTTGTTGGAGAAGAGCCATGCTTTGAACATCTTCTCAAAGACATCGCTTAGTTGACTGTCTGAATTACCCACTTGTTTTCTGTAATCCTCCCAAGCTTTGATGATTGATTTGTTGTTCTTTTTGAGAAATGCTAGTGCTTCTTTTTGTCCCAACTTAGATTTTGGCAGACATATGGCATTTTATGTGTTCAGCATCTTTTGAATACTAAACAAAGAGTAGAACTGCAATGGATAATGCAACTACTATACAAAATCCCCCAAGTATAGCAATTTTGTCATTTTCCATTTAATCTAGAAATCTAATTTCTAAATAAAAACAATACAATTCAAGACATACAGAAAATAATTAATCTAAAAATTGTTTTCTAAAGACTAAACAATAAAGACATTATCGAATAATAAACAATCACGCTTACTGCAATAGCAATTGCCCCGATAGTTGCTTTTCTCAAAATCTGTTAATCCTCATTGCAATCAAGGCAGGGATAGCAAAATACATTCCTAAATTCAACAAAATAATACTTGTGCCATATCCGATTACCTCAATTTCTGAATCCATATCAACATAATTTAGAATTGAAAGACTGGAAATCATCGGAGTTAATGCAAGTTTGATTGATTCTTTGAACAGAGGATTCTCGCGTTCATAGTCTGCAACTATAGGACTAAATGAATAATAGAAATCATTGAATCCTTGCATGAATGCAGAACCTGATTCTGTTTGAAGTAGTTTGTTATCTCGTATCTCCCGTAGTTGTTGTACTTGCGGGGCAAGTTCAGAGCCATATGTTGCAGTTGCAATTAGACAACCTCCCCCTTCCATTTGCTCCTCTGTATCATCAATTATAATTTCTTCATCTGGAATTTCTTCTAGACCTTCAAGGTGGTTTGTTGCAATCACATCTACTTGATTATTTCCCGAACCAGTAAAGTTCAGTGTGATAAAGGCAATTCGCTCATTTGATTTTACATCAGGAAAATGTTCTTCATCATTGAGATAAAAAGTAAAATTCCCACTAAGCAGACCTCGAGGAATTATTATTTCTCCCAAATTATTTTCAAGGCTGCTAACTATGCGAAGTGTCAGTTTCTTTTGGTCTGCATCAAAATCAATTTCAGGTACATCAAAGTTGGATGTAGTTGTTACCTCAAACACATGACCACTTGTCTCAATGTCAAATCTGTTTGTCAGTCCCGTAGCATCAGAGATTGCCCCAAATGCAGGAGTGAATACTAGAACAAGTAAAGATGGAAGTAATAATTTAAAATTCAATTTTATGCTGCTGGTGCGCCGACTCTGTTTCTAAGTTCTTTGTCTTGTGCAATTCTTGGATGTTGTGGGTCTGCCATGATTATTTCAAACCAATAATGCATTCCGTCTTTGTATACAAAATAAGAACCCAAAAGTTTCATGTTAGGATATTTTTCTAAAACCCTTCTTTCTGCAACTTTCTTCATACTGTCATCAGCCTTTATTCTTGTAACACCAAGATGTTTTGGTCTTCTACCACCAGTTGGTCTTTGCTTTCTCATACCACCAGTTCCGACTCTCATTCTAACGACAACTATGCCTTGTTTTGCTTTGTAGCCTAATCTTCTTGCTCTTTGAATTCGGCTAGGTCTATCAATTCTAGTAATAGCATTTTGTTTACGCCATCCTACAACTCGATCTCTGATATCAGGAGAATTCTCATTCCAGAGTCTAATCCAAACCTTATCTTGCACACTAGGCATATCGGCATTAGAAAAAACCCCTTTAATAACTGTAAAACAGCAAAAAGCATCGCTAAAATCTTTAAAGTGCTCTGAGAGCGGGTTTTCACCTCACTCAAAGAGTTGCATCCGCAGAAAACTCGATGCTTACATGTTATCGCAGATATTAAAAAAGATTCCTAAGAAATTATTGCGGTTTTTATAACTCGTGTAAAATATCATTGAATGTGAAAATAGGCCTCATAATTGTCGGAATTTTTGCTCTAGGTATTTTTGTTCCAACTGCATTTGCTGCTCCTTCAGCACAGATTGTAATGGAAAAAACCACATACAGTTATGGTGAAAAATTATTCTATACTATCGAGGTAAGCGAAGTAACAGGAGACTTGGCAGTTATCCATATTCGAGATGAGTCAGGAAAGGGCAGTAGTGCCATTCCAATTGAGATTTCAAAATTAAAGACAGAGGTTCCTTCTCTGTATCCATTTGAGAGAGAAGTTTTTCCTGAAGGAAAGTTCTTCATTGATTTGCAGTATTCAGGTGCCGAATATACTGCAGAGTTTAATCTGATTGATTCAGGTAATGTCGTTATTCCATTTCAAACAAAACAGATTGCGTATAGTTGGGTAAATAATCAGGTTTCAAGTGGAATACTGATTGACTCGATACAAAAAATGGTTGAAAAAGATGCAATCAATATCCCTTATGAAATTGATAGAGACCACATGGAAGAAATCTACATTCCAGAGTGGATGAAGTTAACTACTATTTGGTGGCTTGAAGAGAAAATTTCAGATGGAACTTATGCCAATGCATTTCAGAATTTGATTGACAGACAAATAATTACAATTTAGAGACATGAACAAGTATTCCATCATCACAGCAGTTGCAATAATTGTAATAGCTGTTCCAGTTCTATACGGATTGTGGGGAATTTATGCAGTAGGACAGATTCAACTAGGTTCTACAAATGAGGAGTTTAGTTATTTTGAGATGGCAAATAATGAAGAAATTAAAATTTGTAACACCACACCGTTTTATGTCACCTTTAATGGATTAATGATTGAGGTCTATTACCAGGACGACATGAAAGGAGTTTTTGAGATTGCACCGGCAACACTTGATCCAAATTCATCGACAATTTCGAAAATAAATTTCTCCTCAGAAAGTTTTTCTGAATCACAGTATCTTTTCATGCACATGGATGGACAGTTTGATGGAGAAGTGCCAATAAGATTAGACCCAAACGAGATGGTCATTGTTAAGAATTTTGATATGAGGATTATAGGCATAATTCCCTATCAAACTACAGTCACTTATTCTGCTTTTGATTTTACAAATATGATGAATGAAAATTCCTTGTGTGATTAGACTAGTCTTTAGATTTACCTGCTTTGCCCATCAAAGCCAAAACAATTCCAATTATTCCGGCAACAACAAATGCAGCAATAAAGCCATAAACTAATTCTTTACCTAGTGCTTGTGGTGCACTAGATTTTTTTGGAGTAGAGTCTAAAACACAAACATCATCTTTTAGAACAGTTCCTGGACCACATCTTTGATCTAATACACAGACACCATCTTTGAGTATTGTTCCTGGACCACATTCAGTTTTTGGTTTTTCAGAGGGCTGTTCTTCATCCATAACTGGTTCTTCTTTTACTGGTTCTTTAGATGGTTCTTCTTTTACTGGTTCTTTAGATGGTTCTTCTTTTACTGGTTCTT
>JBMSGE010000058.1:0-7941 GCA_049414205.1 Nitrosopumilaceae archaeon | reverse complement strand
TGAAATTAATTCATCTACATTTTCAAAGGATTCCAATTCTGATTCAATCTTTTTTAATTCTGATTCATTTTGTGTAATTTCTGACTCTAGTTTTTCTCCTTCTGTTTGGATTTTTTCAATTTGTTTTTGGGTTCTTTCCTTAGATTCTACAATTTGCTTTATCTGCTCAGCAGCTCCTTCATACTGAACCAAACCGTCTTTTAGTTCAGAAAGATGCTCTACTGGATTCTCACCATACTCTGTACCTTGAGCACCTTGCAATTCCAGAATTTTAGCCTCAATTTGGGCCAATTTCTCTGATTTTGCAGCATAGTTTTCAATTCCAGGCAAGATTTTTTGAATCTGTGAAATCTCCTCATCATACGAATCAAGCTTTCCCTGAATCTCTTTTGCCTTGGAATTTGATTCAAAAAATGAATCAGTAATTGAATTTAGTTCCTCATCAAGTGCATCAACTTCCTTTTGCTTCTCACCAACCAAACTGTGATGGTGCTCTTCTGTAATCTCTTGTTTGCATGTGGGGCACGCATTTCCTAACTGGGAAAACTTTGCAATTTCTTTTTCCAAAGAGCCTTTGAGGGTCTGCTTTTGCACCTTTTGCTCATTTACCTTGTCTTGCTTTTCTTTAATTTCATCTGCAAACTTTTGCAAAGAATCCTTTTCTTTTTCCAAATCCTGCAAAATTCCCTCCAAACTTGACTTGTCTGAATTTATTTTATCACCTAGTGTCTCTTTTAATTCTAATAAATTCTCAGAAATGTTCTTCTTCTCTGATTTTAATCCAATTAAATCGTCATTAATTCCTTGGAATTTCTTAATTTCTGCAGTCAACTCTGCTACGCTTTTATCAGTTTCAGGCTTTTTTACATCAAGTAATTTCTCTAGCCTGTCTGCATTTTGCTTTAATTGAACTTCAAACTCTGCAAACTCGTCTTCAATCTTTTGAATCTCCGATTTTGCAGAATCTATTTTCTCTTCAAGATTTTCTTTTTTTGATTCAATCTTTATCTTCTCAGAGTTTTTCTCCTGGAGTTTTTTAATTTCAGAAACTATTGACTCTTCTTTTTCTTCCAACTTGCTTTTCTTCTCAGATTGTATGACAACTTCTTTTTTTACATCTGCAATGGTCTTCTGGGATTCTGAAATCTCTGATTCTAATTCTGAAATATTGCTAAATCTTTCTTGTAGTGCGCTGGACCTTATCTTGATTTCATTGAGCAATTCCTTGGCATTGGATGCAGCAATACTGTAATCCTCAATTCCAAAGGCTTTGCGTATGGTCTCAAGGCGCCTTTTAGAGTCAGATAGCACCTCTTTCATGGCTTCCTGAGGCGTAAATATGGCATATCTGAAGATTCTACTCTCAGCTTTTGGGTCTGCAGGCTCGTTGAACTTTAGTATCTGAAGTACTCGTTGCTTGAGTTCAGATGGGGATAGTGGTTCTTTTTCTCCGTCAATCTTTATCCAGGAATTTTTAGGATCCTGGTTTACTCCGGCATTTTTTCTAATCAGAGTTCTTTGAATTTCATAGCGTTCACCATCAACTGAAAAATCCAAAACAACAAAACCTCTTTCTGCCTTTTTTGCAAGCAGTGCTTCTGGTTTCTGAGAACCAAGACCAAACAATGCAAATTCAATTGACATTAGAACAGTTGATTTGCCTGAACCAATGTCTCCTTCAAACAAAGAAATCCCGCGAGGAAATTCAATTTCCTCATGTTCATAGCTTCGAATGTTCTCAATGATGATTGAATTAAGTAACATCTTTATCGATTCCTAAAATTGCTAGTGCACTATCACGAATACGAGGAATGTACTCGTTTTTCTTTTCATTGACCAGTATTGGCTGTCCTAATTCCTGGAGTAACTTCTTTGCAAGACTTACTCCGTCTTCTCCAAGTAGATTCTTTTGCTCAAATCGTAATTGTCCAATGTTTTCTGCAAAGACATTAGTTTCAATCTCATTTTTGTCTGCACCTTTGGCTTCAGTAATGGAATACTCTTTTGATGTAAGACGATTCTTGCTAATGTTTACAACTAGTGCTCCACGTTCATTGAGGGACTCTCGTATTGGTGAAATATTTACATCTGCAGTTTTGCCTGAAGTTAATTCCCCTGCAACTTTGATTATGACAATCTTTCCAGAAGGTTCAATATCTTTTGTCTTCTCTAAGAGTTCTTGATTAATGGAATCTGCTTTTCGATTATTTGCATCAACTTCAACTATTTCATACTGTCCATTTTCAATCTCTACAAACTCAACTGACTTTACATCATCTTCAAACTCTACTAGAACCAATCCACGTTTTTGCCCATTTGCATTATCCTCCAAATCTGCATGGTATCCTGCAAATGGAGTTCCAGGATAAACCACATGTGAATATCCATCAAAGGACTGGTGGTTGAATTTGTGCATGTGTCCTCCTGCATAATATGAAAAGCCCTTTGGAAGCAATGAAAGCGGCATAAGGTCACCTTCCATGCCTGTATCTGTCTTCATATCGGCAATTCCGCCATGAAACAAGAATATCTTAAAGCCAGGCTCAGATTCCAGTGGATTTCTGTCTAGTTTTTCGTACCATTCTACATCTTTTCCTACTTTGAGACCTGACAATCCTGCAATCTTGGTGCCAGTCTTTTCATCAATTAGAAAATCAAGTGTAATGGTGCCATCCTCATTGCTCTGAGCTTTAGTAACTTTGGTGATGAATTTCACCTCTGCTAGCAAATCAATTACAGAGTTTGATACTGGTGAGAAATCATGACTTCCATACACGACATAAACTGGAATGCCTGCTTCGTGTACTTCTCGAAACTTTGCAAATGCATACTTTTGAACACGCATCTCTGGAATGTTTACATGAAACATGTCTCCTGGAATTAAAATAAAATCTACTTTGCGAGTTATGCATTCATCTAATGCTTTCTCAAATACTTGCTGCTCTATTTGTTGCAAAGCTTCGTGCTTTTGAAAACCCAGATGAATATCTGAGAGATGTGCAAACTTCATCTAAAACACCTTTGTCTTTCCAGTCTCTTTCTTTGCACCCTTTTGTTCTACAATTTCTTCAAACAGGGGCACCTTGATTGGCATTGCAAATGGAACAAAGATGGAAGAAATTATTGCCTCACCCTTATCCAGGCTTGCAATGTTTTTGTCATCTTCAGACAAATCTTGAGAAGCAGACGCAATGATTGCCTCTCTTTCTTGTTTCATCTCGTTTCCTAAAATTATCTTAGTATTCATGTTGGCAAGAATTGTTTTTGGAATTACACTGCTCAATTGTGTGATTGCAGTCAATCCTACTTTGAACTTGCGTCCTTCTTTTGCAATGGTGGCATAGATGTTGTCATTTTTTGATGTAAGTACATCCTCGCCAATGACACGTGGGGCTTCCTCAATTACAATGGTTGCAACTGGTTTTCTTTCTAGTTCTCCGACAGCTTTTGCATCCTTGTATTTTTGTAATAATTTTGATGCGATAATATTTCCAACTAGCAGTTCTGCCTCATCTCCAAGACGAGAAGTATCTAAAACAACAACCTTGCCTTGCTCGATATCTTTTACAATGTCATCTACTGTGTTGAGACCCTTGGTGGTGCTATCAAATACCTCGTGTCTAGAGTAAACTACTCCTTCCTCGTCTTTTTCCAGGCTCAACAACAGGCGTAATTTACGCTGAACTACCATCATTGTTGCCACTGCAAACTCTCCTTGCTTTTTGGTGTCTCCGCCCATCTCAGCAGAAGTTGGATCAGTGAGCATCAAATCGCGAACCCAGTTAGTTCGGGATTGTCTGAATGCCATTCTAATTGCCTGAAACTGGGCATCTGAAAAATCAGCAATTCCTTCAAAGTGTTCAGGTCTAATTGATTGCAAATTAATTGTAAGGCGATTGGCACCAACTGGTGGGTTTGATGGTGTATAGTATACGAGATTCTCTTTTGCTCTGGAATGGTCTTTGAGTCCAATTCCTGTTCTTCCAAAATATTCATCGTGTGCATCTAAAACCAATGCACCAACTTTGTTAGTATCAAGTACATGCCAAAGAATTGTTTTTACCAAATTTGATTTACCACGACCAGTAGTTGCAGGAATCAACACATGATGAGAAAACACATCTTCAGCTGGCAGCCAGACTTCGGCTTCTTTGATTACTTTACTTCCACTTCGAATGTGTCCTACAAAGATTGAATCTTTTTCTTTTTGCAAAAACTTCAGATCATCTTGAGAGATTAATCGCAACTTGTTGAAAAACGGTGGTAGTGATTTTGGAATCTTTACATCATCAGTCTCTTTGTATACTCGAGCCAGTGGTTTGATTCGAGCAAGAACATAATTTACAAAATCAGGTTCATAAAACTGTGCATCAACTACTCCTTGCTCCAGATTAACTCCTGACATCATCTCTTGCATTCTGTCTTGAATCTGTGAACCATACTGTAATGCAAATACTTGTAAAATCAAAAATGAACCATTCTCTTCAGAGACCATCAAATCTCCAATCTCTAAATTGGTTCCAGCCTTTTGTCGAATTATGATATCTCCAAAGTTTCCGCCAACTACTTGTCCTACAACTGAAATCTCATCCATCAGCTAGTCACTCCATTTAGAACATCATGTGCTGCCAAACTTGCGCTGTACTTTTGCAGCCTCTTCCATTCAGGGCGGCGAAGCTTCTCAGACATTATGAGTCCCTGGTACATGGTCAACTCCTCACGCCTGACCTGGGCAAATCTGTCTGCATCAATTGCCCCGTATGGATAGCCTATCATGGCTACATCCGTACAATTCTCAGCCAGGCTGCCTAGCACCAAATCAAGCTCATCTGGGCTCATCTCAGAAAACTGCTCACGTAATATCTCAAATCTAAATACAAATCGGGATTGAGGATGGAATTTGACTGCCATCATAAATCCTCTATCATCAGCAGATACTTCTTCTGCAACTTTGACATACCATTTTTGGTGGTTTACATTTTCTGCAATCTCAGCCACTCGAGCAAGTAATGGGTCGCCAGATTCTGTAATTAGTCTGCTAGTCTTTGCCAAACCACAAACAATGACTCCTTTACGCATTGCCAAATCATACAGTTTGTTTGCATACTTTATCTCATTTTTAAAATTAGTTTGCAGGGAACCGTCCATCACAATCATGTCGCCTTTCTCAAGTTCTGTCTCTACAACATGAATTGCCAATTGCCATTCGGCAAATCGTCTGCCAAGTGAATTCAATCTAGCGCCTTGCAAAACTGAAGTGCTCTCAGTGCTGGAAGTCAAATCTGATTCTGCAGGAAGATATTTCTTATCATCTGGGTTGTGTGGGAATAGTTTTGTCTCATAGCTGACACTTTTCTTGCCATCAACTGTAGAGATACTAGATGTAACATAAGAGAAAAACTGTACACGCGGATTTACTTTGGGTTTTACTCTTGCTTTGCCTTGAAACAGAGAATAATACACGCGGTTAATTGTAATCAAAAAGTTTGGAGACTCTTCTAGTGGTCCATCACCACCATCAACAAATGCAATCTTTTTTGGATTACTTACTGGTTTGATTTCAGAAAACTCTGATGGTTCAATTAGAAACTGTTTTCCTTTACCATTATTCAGTACAACATCAGAGTGTTCTTTTTGTGATAGATGAGCGCCAAGCTCCTCAATCAAACTCTTTACGGGATCATTTGTCATGTCGAATTTCTCCTCTCTGGCAGGTATGACATTTTCCTAGAGTAATAATCTGACTGTTTGTTATCATGGTTTCAATTTGTCTCATGCAAAATTCTGAGATCTTTTTGGTATTAAGAAACATGAGTATAGTATGCATACCCTACATACCATTTAGGCACAAAAATTACAAAAATTATGTGGATTTGAGTACAATTCCGCCATTGTAACAGGATTTGCAGATCCATTTGGCAGAAGTCTGTTTCTTTTGGTACTCTTCAAGTGAATCAGACATGATGATCTTTTTTGCTCGAATCCACCTCATTGCCTCAAACCATCCCTTGCACTCTGCATCAAAAAAGAAACAAACCTTTTTTGAATTACATCTAGGACAAAAGTAATCTACTCCTGGAGAATAGGTCATCATTTTTGTGCCTCCGGATCCACATCAGTCTCTAGAATCTTCTTTGATGTGATATACCAATTTGCAATAGTTGGCTGCAAGTTAATGATGTCTTCTAAGATGAGTCGCTTGTGTTCAGAATTTGATTCTGTATTGTACAGCTCCCATAATTTTTCCTCGGACTTTACAAGGTTTTTGATTCTCTCTGTGTATGGTTGCCAGATACCTTCCTTGAGGATCTGGTTTTTAATCTCATTTGCACATGAATTGTATGTATCAAATGATTCTGTATTGTTTTGATTTGACATGTAATACTATTGTGTTTTCTAATATTTTTGATAATTGGGAATATGTTCAATGAGAATGAACACCCTATCATTTACCCTTACTACTTATATATGATGCATGCGTAACTAATGTATGGTTTTTATTCCAAAATTACAAGAAATAAAACAGAGGCGAGAAGAACTAAACATTAGTCAAAGACAACTTGCCAAGCTTTGCGACATTCGACCATCTTTTTTGAACATGATCGAAAACGGCAAAGCAAAACCAAGCTATGATGTGTTTGTAAATCTCTTTGAGGTTTTAGATGAGCAAGCAGAAAAAAACACAGAGCATCTAAAGACTGCATCAAAAATCTGTGCAAAAAATGTTATGACTGCAACCAGACATGAAAGCCTGGAGGATATAATCAAAATAATGAAAACCAAAAACTACAGCCAGATTCCCGTAGTTGATTCATCTGGATGTTTGGGCTTGATTACGGAGAACTCTATCCTGAAATACCAACTAGAATATGGGCGTGATTCTCTGTCAAAAGCCAAATCCGTTGATGCAATGGAGACTCCACCACCAATAATTGATTGGAACCAGCCAGTCACACAACGAATTCTTGATTTGCTTTATGATGCAAAATGCCTCTTGGTAAGTCAGGACGGTAAAATCAAAGGAATCATCGCAAAAATTGATGCAATCAAGGAGAGAAAGAAATGAGCAAAGAAGAATATCTTAAAGGAGATAAAAGAATCAAGGCAAGGCAAATCATAAAGACTTGTCTTGGAGTGCGAATGCGCCCTGATGAGACTTTGGACCGGCTAGAAAAAAACGGGATCAAAAAAAGTGAAAGAACCTATCGCCGATTAAAATTGGAACTTTATGAAGATGCAGGAAAAACTGTCAGGGAAATCATCACCAAGAATATTGCAGGAACTCTAGTTGATGAGATTTTCACCTATGATGAAATGGAAAGACGTTGTTGGGAAATGTTTTATGAAACAAAAAGTACAGGTGACAAAATCCGTCTTCTGTCTCTTTTAAGACAAACTTCTCAAGACAAACTAAAGGTGAGAAAAAATTTCCCTACCCTTGGTTACAATGGAGAAATTGAATACTCAAAAATCAGAGACGACCTCGCAGATTTGGATTCAGAGGGTGATAACTCAGAAAAAGAAGACTAAGTTTGTTCGTAACAATAACTTCGCTAGGCCAAAAATCTACGAACAAACTGGCCACAGTACGGACAAAAACTTCTTTATCTTATCCTTGTTCTAACAGAAGGCAGTTCTTGCAATCCTGATTTTTCACCTAACTCAGTTAATTTGTAGCGGAGTTTTCCATCATCTCCCATGCTTTCAGTTACAAATCCCATTCGAAGCAGATCCTCAAGATACATAGTGAGATCTCCTAAGGTCATTGATTTTTTATGTTGTATTTTTTTCATTTATTGAATTAAGATTTGAGCAGATTAAAGCCTGGGTTATTTGATTATCAAACGGTCTAGAAAAATATCGAAGGCTTGTCCCAGGCAAACAGCAACAGCACTCCTGTCAGAATCACAAAGGCTGCCATAAAGTAAATCACTACGTGTA
>JBMSGE010000057.1:0-7987 GCA_049414205.1 Nitrosopumilaceae archaeon | reverse complement strand
AAATATTCATTGTTTTGCTTGATAATGTACAATTTCCCTACGAAGAAACAGAAACTGACAATCAATCAAGATTAATTACAATAAATTTTGAAGAGGGCACATCAATCATAGAAGTGATTGGGACCTTTGCAATACCAGAATTTGGATCTTTTGTGATGATAATTTTACTAATAGGAATAGTATCCACGATAGTAATTACAAAAAATAAATTTCAAATCAAAATTTAGATTTTGTATTAAAAAGAATATTTTTCTTTAAATGGAGAAACGGCACGAAGTTCTTCTACAACTTTCTTTAATATTGTAACAGTTTCATCCATCTCCTCCATGGTGTTTGAAATTCCTACGGTTAATCTAAGAGAACCGGTGATTTGCTCATGCGAAAAACCCATTGCTTGAAGTACATGGGATGCTTTTTGTATGTGAACAGAGCAAGCCGATCCAGTAGATGCTGCCACCCCGTTTTCATCTAATTTAATTAAAAGATCTTCTCCATTGACTCCAAGAAAAGTCAAATGAACATTATTTGGTAGTCTTTTTTCAGGATCACCATTTAGAGTAACGCTTGAAATTTCAGCCAATATTTTGTTTGAGAGGTAATTTCGTAATTCAGTCATTTTAGAGATATTGCGTGTAAGATTTAGTCTTGCAATCTCACATGCTTTGCCAAATCCAACTATATTAGCCACATTTTCTGTTCCAGAACGTAATCCTTTTTCTTGCCCGCCTCCCAAAATAATAGGATCAATCGAAATTCCGTTTTTGACATATAGTGCTCCAATTCCTTTAGGGCCATTAATTTTATGAGAAGAAATGGATAACAAATCTATTTCTAATTCCTTAACATTGATAGGGATTTTACCTGCAGCCTGAACTGCATCAGTATGAAAAAGGACATTTCTTTTTTTGCAAATTTTTACTAGTTCAGAGATAGGTTCGATTGTTCCCACTTCATTGTTTCCGAACATTATAGATACTAAGGAAGTACTTTCATTGAGGTTATTTTCTAATGTTATAGGATCAACTAAGCCAAATTTATCTACAGGTAAATAGACAACATCAAATCCTTCTTTTTCTAAATTTTTACAAGGCTCTAAAATAGCATCATGTTCGATTAAAGAAGTAATAATTCTAGAGTCAGGATTTTTTTTTGCAATTCCACGTAGAGCGGTATTATTTGACTCTGTTCCACCAGAAGTGAATAAAATTTCAGAAGGATCTGCATTAATTAATTTGGCAACCTCCTTTCTTGCCTTTCCTATTGCCTTTTGACCAAGCCTACCATATCGATGGATGGATGAAGGATTGCCAAACTGTTCCTTAAGATATGGAAGCATTGCATCTAAAACCTCCCCGTGGATTTGGGTGGATGCTGCATTATCCAGATAAATCAATCAGCAATCACGTTAATTTTTCCAGGTTTGTATCCGTCTGAATCTATAATGACTTTAGAAAATCCAATTAATTTCAATTTGTTTGTAATTTCATCCAAAATTTTTTGAGAGTGTAATAATGGAATTTTTTCTTTGTTTACTTCAATTTTTGCTACACCTTGAATATCCCGAACTCTAACTTGTTGTATTTTTGTAGCTTGTTTTACTATTTTTTCTCCATATTCTATTCTTGCTAACCGTTCAGAAGTTATCTGCTGCCCCCAAGGAATTCGAGATGCCAAACATGAGTTTGATGGTTTATCAAAAACAGATAATCCTACGGATTTAGCAATTGTTCTAATCTCAGATTTGGTGAAATTTTTTTCAACTAAAGGACTGCGTATTCCGTTTTGTTTTAGGGCAGTAATCCCTGGTCTGTAATCGCCTAGATCATCCAAGTTTGTCCCATCTACAATAAAATCAATTTTTTTTTCTCTTGCCAAACTTACTAGATGATGTCCCAATTCTTGTCTACAATAAAAACATCGATTTGAATCATTTTTCACAAAATTTTCATTTTCCAATTCATTGTAATCTAAAAGAATTTGAGATATTCCTATTTCCTTACAGATTTGCTTTGAAGTGTCAAGTTCTTCTTGAGACAGAGTCTTGTAGTCAGCAGTAACGGCAATTGCAGAAGATCCTAATTCTTGAAAAGCAGCATATGCCACTAGTGCACTGTCAACTCCTCCTGACAGAGCAATTAAGACAGCATTTTTGTTTTCAAACCACTTTATTAGATCATCAAGTTTGGTCATTTTCCACATTCCTTTTGAGTATTTCTTTTCTAATCAATGATTCTGTTTCTCTAATTGACTTTTTAAGAAAATCTGAAACTAGCTTCAAATCATCAAATTCCACCTTAAAGTTTGATTTTCCTTGGAAAAATGAAACCTTGTATTTGATATCGAATTCCTTTCCCTCAAAAATTAATTTTATCTCATGAATAGAACGTGGAAGGATTATCCTATCAGAGAGAGTAATTCGTATGCCTAAAGTTCCAGTTTCGTCAATTAAGATATTGGCAAGATTATCATAATTTTCATTATCGCAAATTATCTTTACAAGATTAGTGGGCCTTCCTTTTTTTGTAATTCCATGGCTAATGAAAGCATCTTTTGCTCCATTATTCATCATTTTTTCTATTAAATTTCCTAAAACTTCACCAGATACATCATCCACATTTGTTTCAAGAACAATTACTGAATCGGAATCAAAGTTATTTTTCTTAATCCCTTTTACAATTTTTAAAACATTTGAGAATTGGTCAAAATCTTTTTTCCCAGCTCCATACCCAATTGATTTGATTTTCATAGAAGGGTAATAATCAATAGGAGAATTTGTAAGATTTACAATAATGCAAGCACCGGTTGGGGTGGTTAACTCGCTTTCAGTATTGCGTCCATGAATGGTTAATTGTGAATTTTTAAAAATTTCTAAAATAGCACTTGCAGGATTTGACATAACCCCATGTGAAAACGAAACAGTACCACTACCTACGCAAATTGGCATTGAAAAAATTTCATCTTCGAAAAGATTTAGATCATCTGATGCAATAGCAACGCCTACAATATCGACAAGAGTATCTATACTGGATGCCTCATGAAAATGAACCGATTCTTCAGGAATACCATGAACTTTAGATTCTGCAGAAATTAAAGAGTCAATGCATGCTTCTGCAAAACTTTTTGCTTTTGTAGATAAATTAATCTCAATTGCAGAATTTTTGATTGCCTCTTTTATCTCAGAACCTTTTCTTTCGTGAATATTCTCTGCAATTTCTAAAATCAAAGAAGTGGATTGTATTCCATGTTTATCAATTTTGGTAAAATCTATTTTTTTAATTGTTGAATCAGGTAAAAATTTACTGCATTTTTTTATCCCATCAAGAATTTTATTTTTATCCGCACCAAGATCAATTAAGGCACATAGGACCATATCTCCAGAAATTCCTGCAATGTATGGATCCACGACAATTACCATGAATAAAAATTCACGAAAAATGCATATAAATTCTGTCTAAGGGTATTTTTTATTTCATTAGATTTAATTATCGAAAATTTTCACCGAATTCCATGATTACCATAATAGGATCTGGAAAGGTAGGCGGAGACGCAGCATTATTTTCAGCATTAAAAAGATTAGACGATCAGATTTTACTTCTTGATGTAGTAGATGGACTCCCACAGGGAGAAGCCATGGATATTAACCACATGTTATCGGAGCAAGGAATCGATGTAGAAGTAAAGGGGTCAAATAATTTTGCAGATATGCAGGGTTCCAACATAGTTGTAGTGGTCGCAGGTTCTGGTAGGAAGCCAGGTATGACCCGAATGGATCTTTTGAAGATTAATGCCAATGTTGTAAAAAGCGTAGTTGAAAATATCAAAAAATATGCAAATGATTCAATGATTATTCCAGTAACAAATCCTTTGGATCCAATGGCCTATGTTACATACAAAGCATCAGGATTTGATAAAACAAGAGTATTTGGAATGGGAGGAATGCTAGACCTATCAAGATTCAGACAATTCATACATGAGGCTACAGGTCATTCCAGGGATTCAATTCGTGCATTAGTAATAGGAGAGCATGGAGAAAACATGTTACCGTTACCAAGATTTTCCTCAGTATCTGGAATTCCTCTTTCTACATTCTTACCAAAGGAAAAATTAGATGAATTAGTTCAAAATACAAAGCAAGTTGCAGCAAAAGTCATCGAGCTTAAAGGTGCAACTGTCCATGCTCCAGGAAATGCCATTTCTGCTATTGTCGAATCAGTTGTAAGAGACAGAAAGCAAGTGATTCCAGTAGCCACATATTTGGATGGAGAATATGGGCATTCTGATGTTACAATAGGAGTTCCTGCAATAATAGGAAAGAACGGAGTAGAGAAGATTATAGAATTAGAGCTAAACAATGAAGAAAAAACAGCTTTTGATGCGGGCGTAAAAAATGTTAAAGACGCAATCTCAGGAATTGAGATCTAAGCATTTTTTTATTCAAAAATTCTGTAACAGTTATTGGAAATAGAAGAAATTTTAGACTCATTAGAAAAAGGAAATATTTCATCTAATACTGCAAAGAAACTTTTGTCATTGTACTCAATTGAAAAAATTGAAAATATAGCACAAATAGACATAAATCGAAGAAAAAGACGTGGAATTCCAGAAGTTGTTTTTGCAGAAAATAAGCAATTAGACGAGATAAAAAAAATTATCAAAGCCACTTTAGAAAAGAATAACTCCGTAGTAGTTTCCAGAATAAAAAAAGAGCATTATTCGAAAATTATTTCCTTTTCTAAAAGAATAAAAATCAAAATAAAAACAGGACAAAATTCTTCATCTCTATTATTGTATAAAAAACCAATAAAATTTCATGGAGGTAAAGTAGGAATCATTACAGCTGGAACTTCAGATATTCCAGTAGCAGAAGAAGCCAGATTGATGTGTTTGGCAATGAATTGTAAATGCTTTACAAGCTATGATGTTGGTGTAGCGGGAATTCAGAGAATATTTCCCATATTAAAAAAAATGGTCAATGAAGAAGTAGATTGTATAATTGTAGCAGCGGGGATGGAGGCAGCTCTTGCGACCCTTGTTTCATCTTTGGTAGACATCCCTGTAATCGGATTACCTACCTCTATTGGATATGGATATGGAGAGAAAGGAATAGCTGCTCTTGCATCGATGCTTCAAAGTTGCTCATTAGGATTATCAGTAGTAAATATTGATGGAGGTATAGCCGCAGGAGCTATTGCAGCAAATATTGCCAACAGAGCAATCTGGAAAAACCTCAAAAAATAGAAAATACAAAAAAATCGATTTTTTGTTGCTGTCAAAGGGATTAATTCTCGTAAATCATATATAACATGCCAAATCGAATCAGAATGATATTGTCGGGTAAAAGAATTGTTCTTACTGCTGATAGAAGCTTAATGACCAATTATCGAGGAAATTTTCTTTATGGATTTATTGCATGTGGTCCTTATGAGGTTCTACCAGAATGGGTTTTCGATAAAGTATTCTGTCCTCCCGTAGAAACAGATCCAATAACTGGAGAGTCAAAAGTAGCCCAAGTAGGATTACGTAGGGTAGAAAGCTCTCTTTTACAAGGATACAACAGAGATGAGGTGTTTGTTGCAAATCCTGACATGCTAGAAAAATCTATTGGGCCAGATACTAAAGTTGTTGGAATTAATGTAATGGATCCACTTGGAATGGCACCTGTGACAACTACAATGTCACCTGAAAAATTATCTTATGTTGCGATGAAATTTAAAAAAATGTGCGCAAGTATTATTCAGCTCAAAAAGAAATATGATTTTAAAGTTGTAGTAGGTGGTAATGGGGCTTGGGAACTGGCAAAATCAGATAGAATGAAAATTCATGGAATCGATACAGTTGTAGTAGGAGAAGCCGATGAGCTTGCTTTGGATTTATTCCATGATCTAGAAAAAGGAGATGCCCCAGAATTGATGCATTGTTTTGTAAGAAATATTCAAAATATTCCAACAATTGAAGGACCTACAATTAATTCCCTAATTGAAGCTATGAGAGGATGTGGTAGAGGATGTGATTTCTGTGATGTTAACAAAAGATCCAAAAAAGATCTTCCCTTAGACAGACTACAACACGAAGCAAAGATAAACCTAGATTATGGATTTGATTCTGTTTGGTTACATTCAGATGAAATGTTATTGTATGGTTGTGATAATAGAGACTTTGTTCCAAATAGAGACGCGATAACAGAGTTATGGAAAGGCCTCAAAGGTTTGGGCGCAAATTTTGTAGGGACAACACATATGACCTTCTCAGCAGTTGCAGCCGATGAAAAATTAATGCAGGAAATTTCGCACATTAATCAACAAGACCAAACAGGAAGATGGCTCGCAACTAATTTAGGAATAGAAACTGTTGCTCCAAATTTGGTAAAAAAACATCTTGGTGTAAAAACTAAACCATTTTCTCCTGAAGAATGGGGTAGCGTTGTAAGAGAAGGAGCTAAAATTCTCAATGAAAATCATTGGTTCCCTGCAGCTACCATAATCATTGGATGGCCTGATGAAACACCTGATGACATTCAACATACAATTGACATGATAAGTGATTTCAGAGAGATGGACTTTAGAGGATTGGTTGCCCCATTACTGTATCAGGACTTTAGTGAGAAAAATTCTATGCACTTTGGAAATCTAAATGAAGCTCAATTTACATTGTTTTGGAGATGCTGGGAAAATAATCTGCGTGTAATTAATGATATTATTCCAATTATACTTAGAAACAAAACATATGGCCCACCAATGAAAGTTTTCATGTACGGAATTCTCAAAGCTGGAACATGGGCAATAATGAGATACTTGAGAGGATTATGCAAAGATCTCTTTAATGGACGTACTCCAGATGAAATTATTGATAAATATGATCGTGCCAGATCTGTTTCTGCACCAAAAATTCAAACAAAGAAACTATAATTTTTCTATTGCAACATCTGCGATTGTATTTCTTTTTGGAGTCAAAGATACAAAATAACTCTTATCTGCTCTTTCTATAGAATCAACTTTTTTGAATGATTTTGAGGCTACATCAAACTCATAAATTCCAGGTTCAAGTTCACCTTTTGCATATATCATCAGATATGTATCACCATTCGATCCACTTAGTGGAATAAAGGACATCACATAGCCTTTGTATGAATTAACAGGCATGGTATTTTTCATGGGAGGAGCAGCTGATGCCATATACATGAACACATCCTCAATTGTGTCAAATTCCTCATATTCTATTTGCATTTATTTTTCTAAATCTTTTTAGTATAATAACTTAGAGTGGGAAAACTAGAAAACTTGTGAAATTATAAGAATTTTTTAATTATTACGACTCGTTTTTTTCTAATTTTTTATTTTTGATTACTTTAACAATTACAGCAATAATAATTGCGGAAAGGGTTACAATAAAAGCAATAACTCCAATTTCGATCTCAAATAAAAAAATCGAGGAAAGTAATGCCTGAAAGAAAAACATCATGATTATTTAGAACAGAGTCAGAAATTAAATTTTAGATTTTAATTGTCTGTGAACTGTAAATCCTATTGCTGCAGGTGCTGCAACATACATTCCTAAGTTCAATGCAATTACAGAAATTCCTAGTCCTAAGACTTCAGCATCATTTCCATCCTCTGCTAAAGTCATTATGGATAATGTAGATATCATTGGAGTAATAAACATCCTAACTGCTTCTTGGAATAATGGATTCTCTCTTTCCATATCAGCTATTGTTGGGGAAAATGAATAGTATAGTTGGTTAAAGCCGGTCATAAATGCTGCACCAGATGCTGTACTCATAACAGTATTGTCCCTAATTTCTCTTAAGAATTGTACTTGGGGGGCAAGTTCAGATCCATATGCAGCTGTTGCAATTAAGCATCCACCTCCAGATGGTTCTTCATCTTTGACAACTTGGCAGATACCATTGACTAATTCAGTTCCTGGACCACATGTGGGTTCTGGCTCAGGTTCGGGTTCTGGCTCAGGTTCGGGTTCTGGCTCAGGTTCG
>JBMSGE010000056.1:0-8267 GCA_049414205.1 Nitrosopumilaceae archaeon | reverse complement strand
CTCACATTGATTGCAGCCAAGAAATTTGATTCATACGCTGAGAGAATCACAGAATACTTTGAGATGATGACATCTCAAGACTTTCTTCCAAACTCTCCAACAATGATGAATGCTGGCGGAAGATTAGGACAACTATCTGCATGCTTTGTTCTTGGAATGGAAGATGGAATGGAGGAAATAATGAAATCAACTTCTGACGCTGCATTAATTTTCAAATCTGGTGGAGGAGTTGGAATTAACTACTCTGATCTTAGAGAAGAAGGAGATATTGTTGCATCAACATCTGGTGTTGCATCAGGACCAGTGTCTTTCATGAATATCATAAACACTGTCACTGAAGTTGTAAAGCAAGGTGGAAAAAGAAGAGGTGCTAACATGGGAATCATTGAAGCATGGCATCCTGATGTTGAAAAATTCATTACAAACAAAACACAACCTGGTGTTCTTGAGAACTTTAATGTCAGTGTTGGAATCTGGGAAGACTTTTGGCACTCACTTGTAAATACAGACGATGGAAATTACATGTTACGTAGTCCTCGTGATAAGAAACCAGTAAAAGAAATCAATGCACATCAATTAATTGATTTGATAGCACTATCTGCATGGAAAAGTGCAGAGCCTGGTTTGATCTTCTTTGATCAAATTAACAAATACAATGTATTTGCAAAGGCAAGACAAGCACCACTACGAGCCACTAACCCATGTGGCGAGCAAAGTCTATACCCATACGAATCATGTAACTTGGGCTCAATCAACCTTGCAAATCTTGTAAAGAGAAAAGCAGATGGTGAGTATGAATTCGACTGGCAACGCTATGAAGAAACAATTCGAAAAACAACAAGATTCCTTGATAATGTCATAGACGTAAATAATTATCCTGTTGAAGAGATCAATATAGCATCAAAAGAATCTCGTAGGATTGGATTAGGTGTAATGGGTGTAGCAGATCTATTATACAAATTAAAGATTCCATACAATTCGAAGGAAGGTTATGATCTTCAATCAAAACTATCTGAAGCATTGACCTACTATTCTATGGAAGAAAGTGTTGCTCTAGCCAAAACTCGTGGTGAATTCCCACTCTGTTCAAAAACAGAGTATCCTGAGGGAAAGATTCCTGTTGCAGGATACTATGAGAAATCAAAAGAAACACATTCCTATGAATGGGATGCTTTAATTGAGAAAATCCAAAAGCACGGAATTAGAAATGTACTTACAACAACAGTAGCACCAACTGGAACATTATCCATGATATCTGATTGTTCAAATGGAATGGAACCAGCATTTGCTCTTGTGTTTGAGAAACGAGTCACGGTAGGTAGATTCTTCTATACAAACAAGATTGTAGAACAAGCACTAAAAGAAAATGGATTATACAATGATGAAATCCTAGCAAAAATTGCAGACAATTATGGTTCACTAAAAGGAATTCCTGAAATTCCTGAATGGATGCAAAATGTCTTTGTTACTGCAATGGATATCCACTGGGCTGATCATTTGATGGCTCAAGGTGTTTGGCAAAACTGGATTGGAAATGCCATTGCTAAAACAATCAACATGCCATATGACGTTACAGCTGAGGATGTAAAATCAGCTTATCTATTGGCCCATGAACTAGGACTAAAAGGAATAACCGTATATCGTGATGGTTCAAGACACAAACAGGTACTTCACATGACTAGTGAAAATGCTGAAAAAACATTTGATGTAACTCCAACACAACATGTTACTGATTATGTCAGCACTAACATCACAAACCCATACATCAAATCTCAAGTAAATGCGGCCTTGGAAATCAAAATTCATGATGAAGAAATTTCATCTGAACCACAAAGACAAGAAGAGGTTTCTGAAGACAGACAATGTCCAACATGCAAGAATAACTTGGTGTTTGTAGAAGGTTGTAGTATCTGCATAGAATGCGGATATAGCGGTTGTACTTCTGGATAGATAATACAATCACAACTTTTTTACTTTCTTTTATTTTCCAATCCTTGTGGATAAAAAAATTCTAGGCATTATTGCTGGTGTTATTATTGTAGTTGCCATTATTGGAGTTTCATTAAGCCAAATTCAAACTCCTCCAGTAGTAAAACAAAGCCAAAATGAGAAAATTGGTCTTGTAATTAACACGCCTACCTCATCAGTATCACTAAAAGAAATAGATGTGATTTACTCCGATGCAGCATCTACTGGTATAGGTAGAAGTAATGTCTACATGTTTTGGAATTTAGTTGAGCCCCAAAAGGGAGAATTTGATTGGGCGCAATCAGATGTTTTGATGGGTCTTGATCAAAAAAATGATCTTAAGGTTACTTTGTATTTTTCAATAATTAATGGAGAAACATTAGGACCATTTCCGGACTGGATTGGAAAACCTCCTATTGGCTCAATACAAGAGGATAGACTAGTCAATGTACTTGATGCAATATTATCTAGATATCATATTGTTGACACAGTTATCATTGCAGGAGAAACAGAATCTCAGTTTAGATATTCAGAACAAGACATTCCTGTATACAAAGATCTTTTTGAAAATGTTTACTCGGAATTAAAAGAAAAACATCCTGATGTAAAAATTGGAAATGGATTTGCACTCCATCAAGTTCTGAATAAAAATTTAGGTCATATTGTAAGTGATTTGGCAATAGGAGATTTTGTAGCATATTCGTATTTTCCAGTTGATAGTCTAAATGACATCGTCAAAACTCCTAGCCAAGCAGTAGAGGATCTTGAAAAATCAATTTTACTTGCCCAGGGTAAAAAAGTAGCCTTTTTTGAGTTAAGTTGGGCAACATCTGATTTTGTGGGTGGAAGTGAAGAATCTCAAAAAGAATTTTTGAAAAAATCATTTGAATTTTATTCTGAAAATCAACAAAATATAGAATTTTTTTCGTGGTATAGACAATATGATAGGCCAGAAGGAACCTGTGTAGCAGAACAAGAAGAAATTGGAGATGTCAGTATTGAGGTAGGCGGAGGATCTGGTCTCGGAAGCAGCGAATTTGTCATTGAAAGGTTAAATCATTATGTATGTAGCGCAGGACTGATAGATGTTAATGGAAATCCAAAACTAAGTTGGACTGAACTTAAAACCCAAATTGAAATGATAAACTAATGATTTCACTAATAATTGCAGAATCTGCACTGGAGTTAGTTCCTAAAAAATTACGTAATCATCCATCAGTAATTTCACATGCACAAAAACTACAAAAAAAATCCTCTGAAATTTTACTTGATAATTCTTGGCATTTTGCTGCAATGAAAGGAATAGACGATGAATTTAAACGAGGAAGACCAGATCTTATTCATCTTTGCATTTTAGAAGCAACTACAATTCCATTGTATAAAAAAAATCAAATCAAAATATTCATTCATACCATTGATGATAAAGTAATTTATCTTGGAGAAAACGTCAACATTCCAAAATCATATCATCGATTTGAAGGACTATTCGAAAAACTATTTTTAGAAAAAACCATCAAATCAAACGAAAATGTATTGTTAGAAATAAAAGAAAACTCTCTATCTGATCTTATAGATGAGATAAATCCATCCCAAGTTATTGGATTTTCAACACAGGGAAAAGAAAACTCTTTTGAAAGTGTTGCTTCAAATTTACCTGAGAATTGTTGCCTCATTATTGGAGGGTTTCAAAAAGGACATTTTTCTGAAAATACTCTAAATCAAATGGAAAAATTAGTTTCTATAAATGACTCTTCCCTTGAAGCCCATACAGTAATCAGTAGAATCCTTTACGAATACGAAAAAACCATTTTTATGTAGGAAATTTTGTTTTCTTTTTTATGCAGTCATAGTATAGCCTGGTTAGTATTCGGGGTTTCCAACCCTGTGACGCGGGTTCGAATCCCGCTGACTGCATTTTTTAAAATAAGAACCAATTTTTAGGTCATCGGTGAATCCATTCTATGAAACCTGCTATCAGAAAAATTGCTCTTGAAAGAATGCAGATTCTAATCAACAGTGCAATTTCAAATGCTAGAACAGATCCAAAACTCTCTGAAAGACAGGCTCAGCTTGCAAGACGATTAAGCACTAGACATAATATCCGAATGCCCTATGATCTACGAATAGTATTTTGTAAAAAATGTAAATCCTTCATCGCTCCTGGAATTAATTCAAAAATCAGATTAGGTCGAGCGTCAGTCAAATCGATCAGAATCTCATGTAACTTTTGTGGGCATACTTACCGCAAAATAATACCTCAATGATTTATAAGACGATTCGAGATTTTTTCACTTCATGGCAAAAGTGTATGACGTACCAGCTGATGTGCTGATAAGTAGATTATCTGATGTTTTAAAAAATGAAGACATACCTGCACCATCTTGGACTTCATTTGTAAAAACTGGAGCTCATGCAGACAAGCCTCCTCAAAATAGAGAATGGTGGCATATTAGATGTGCATCAATTTTAAGAAAAATTTACCTAAACGGACCTGTTGGGATTAACGAATTAAGAAATGTTTACGGTGGTGGTAAGCCATCAGGTTATGGTGCTGCTCACCACAAAGACGCTGGTGGCGCAATCATACGTCAGGCAATTCAAGGATTAGAAAAATTAGGATATGTTGAAAAAATTGAAAAGAAAGGCCGCGTAATTTCTAAACAAGGAATGCAAAAACTCGACAAACTAGCAACAGAAATTCTAAAAGAGTTAATTACTGAAAATCCTAAATTGAAGATTTATTCTTAGAGATAAAATGAGTTTTCCTGATTCTAACGAATCACAAGACAAACCAGTTAATGAAGAAGAATTTAATGCACAAAAAGAAAACATTCTAAAACAAATTCTAACCTCTGAGGCAAGAATGAGACTAAATAACATAAAAATGGTAAAACCTGAATTATCAAACCTTGTAGAGCAATATCTCATTGGAATGGCAAGCCAAGGCAAAATGCCTTCTCAAATAAATGACGATCAATTAAAACAAATACTCCTATCAATTCAACAACCAAAACGTGATTTTAAGATAAATCGTATCTGATCTCAGATAAAATATAATTATGGGTTTGAAATCAATCTATTCATGAAAGCCGTAGTTTACGATGAATACGCACCAGATGATAATTATGCTAAGATCCTCAAAGTCAAGGATATAGATGAACCAAAACCAAAACCAGATGAGGTTATTTTTACAAATAAAGCTTCAGCCCTAAATTATAATGATATTTGGGGAATGCGTGGAGTCCCAGTAGCAGTTCCTCTTCCACATGTTTCTGGTTCTGATGTTGCCGGAGATGTAATTGCAGTCGGCGAAGATGTAACTAATTTTAAAGTAGGTGATAGAGTTGTTTCTCATTCCAATTTGGCATGCAGAGTTTGTAAAGCATGTACTGATGGAAGAGAATTTGATTGTACCAAAAGACAAGTTTGGGGTTTCCAAACTGGACCTCTTTGGGGAGCATATTCTGAACAGATTCATTTACCAGAAGTTAATGTTTCAAAAATTCCAGAAGGGGTTTCATATGATGAAGCTGCTGCTGCATCCATGACTCTTCTTACTTCCTGGCATATGTTAGTTGGAAGGGCAAAAATTCAACCTGGACAAACTGTCCTAATTATGGGAGGAGGTTCTGGTGTTGGAAGCTTTGGAATTCAAATTGCAAAATTGTATAACTGTGATGTAATTGCAACTGCAAGTCCAGACAAACTAGATAAATGTAGAGAACTTGGTGCAGATTACGCAGTAGATCACAGAAAAGACGATTGGAGCAAAGAAGTCTTTAAAATATCAAAAGAAATTGCAAAAACAAAAGGTGAAGCACCAGGAATTGATATTGCCTTTGATCATATTGGCGAAACTCACTTCAACAAACAACTAACTTTACTCAAGTATGGTGCAACACTTGTTTCATGTGGAGCAACAACTGGTTATGACGCAAAAATAGATCTTAGACACATATTCTTCAAAGGAATTAATGTCTTAGGTTCAACACAAGGAACCAAAGCTGAACTTGATCAAGGTCTGTATTGGATGGGTCAAGGCAAAATCAAAGCAGCAATAGATTCAGTCTATTCCTTTGAGCAAGCAGCTGAGGCTCACACAAAGATGTTAACCGGAAAAGGTCTCTTTGGCAAAATCTTAATGAAGCCAGAGGGCGCATAAACGGTTAATGACACAGCTTTTCAGAAGTCTTATTTTTGTTCCAGGTAACAATGCAAGATTTCTTGAAAAAGCCAAGAAACTAAATGCAGATATCGTTTGCTTTGATTTGGAAGATTCCGTTCCTGATAAAGAAAAAACTCAGGCTCGAAAATTAATAAAAACGGCATTAAAATCACGGTCAGAATACACTTCCTCAATATTTGCAAGAACCAATTCTCCATTATCAGGTAAAATACCTGCAGATCTCAAAGAAATTGTTCAAAAAGGAATTGATGGAATTGTTATTCCAAAAGTAAACAACGTAAAAGAATTAAAAAAAATAGAAAAAAATCTACAATCACTAGAGAAAAAAAGAAAACTAAAACCAATCCAAATCATTCCTTCCATTGAATCTTCTGAAGGTGTAGTTAACACCTACAATATTGCCTCATCTAGCAAACGGGTTTGTGCAGTAGTGTTTGGAGTGTTTGATTTGTTAAATGATTTAGGAATCGAATATACGAAAAATCCTGAAGGTGGAAAATATTCCAGAGCAAAAATTCCAGTTGATGCAAAGGCAGCTAATGTTGCATCAATTGATGCTATTTGGCAAGATCTTAAAGATCTTAAGGGATTAGAAAACGACTGTAAAGCAGGAAAAAATCTTGGATATACAGGCAAGAGTCTAATTCACCCTGATCAAATTTCCGTAACTCATAAAATATTCTATCCTACTAAATCAGAAATTGCCTGGGCCGAAAAAGTTTGTAAATCATATTTAGAATCTGTAAAGAAAGGCAAGGGTGCCACAACAGTTGAAGGAAAAATGATTGATGAGGTGCATTATAAACAAGCCGAAGACATCCTAAAAATAACAAAAAATAAATAATTTTTCAAGAATTTTTCTTAAATTTCAAAAGAGAATGGGTTAAAGATGATAACAAACAACTACATGTGATTTGGTTAACTTACTTGATCCCAATGTAATAATCACTAGGATGCATGATGCTGGCAAATTTGATGATCTTCTAAATTATTGTTCAAAACTTCTTGAAAAAAACCCAGATGACTTACTAGCTTTACAAAACTCAGCCTTGGCTCTTTTACATTTGGGTAAATTTTCTGAAGCCATATCTATTTGTAATAAAGTTCTTGATGGAGATAATTTTGATAATTATGCTTTGACCATCAAGATTCATGCACTTGAAAATCTCCGAAAATATGATGAGGTTCTTAGGTGTTCTAACACTCTACTTACCAAAAACAAGACTGATACTTGGGCACTAAACACTGCAGGTTTGGCTTTAAATGAGTTAAACAGGCACAAAGAGGCAATCGATTTTTTTGATAAAGCCTTGACTATAGATGATAAGAATATCACTTCCTTGATGAATAAAGCAAATTCCCTTAGTTTTTTGAAAGAGAATCAAAAGGCAATAGAGTTCTACGACGAAGCACAAAAAATAGATCCATCCTTGAAAGAACTTTCAATTGCCAAATCTAGAGAATTTGAAAAATTAGGTAGAGAGGATGAGGCATTTTTAGCAGCCCAAGGTGTATTGCTGAATGATATGAAAAAAATACAAAAAGATGCAAAAGAAAACAAATGTTCTGTTTTTCATCAATTTTGTCAAAACGAATTTGAAGAAAATGATTCAAAAAACATACAATCCAATTAAGAATTTCATTTAATTGGATACAAGTTATAAAATAAAATTTAAAATTTTACACTATCAGGAAAATGATATAACCAAATCCAATATCACTGCTTATTTACTAGAAATTAATCAGAAATCTTGACATAAAAAATGTGGGCGGATTATTTAATTTCTGAAGTTAGTTATGACAAGAATCATTTAATTTTACACGCAAAAAGACATCAAGAATCAAAAAATGGGATTAGTAAAGGCGATTTAGTTGACCGAATAAAAATCTCTTCAGATATTATCAATGGCTTATCTTACATTACAATTTATGATCGTATTTCAACTTGGAAAAAGGGAAATAAAATTAAATTTTTTCGGATAGGTGGAGAACCCTATCTTCGAATTGACAAAAATAAAGTTAATCAAGACTATTTTGGAGATATTCCCGAATTAAAATCACCATTAACACCAAAACCACAAATTATTTCAGAACCAGAAGCCACACCAGAACA
>JBMSGE010000055.1:0-8630 GCA_049414205.1 Nitrosopumilaceae archaeon | reverse complement strand
GAAATTAATCCAATTGACAATAAACCATCATCTCTAATTTTTGAATCACTTCTAAGTACCATGGGTGTTACACATTGAGTTTAGAGCCACAAGAACTAGAAGATTTAAAATCCAAAATTGGACGAGACCCAACATCCACCGAACTACAGATTGTAGCTGCTGAGTGGTCTGAGCACTGCTCATACAAGTCATCTAAAAAACATCTAAAAATGCTGCCAATGACAGGCCCACTTGTAATTTCAGAAAAAGGATATGACTCTGGAGTTTTAGATGTTGGAGACGGGTATGTGATTACTGCACACATTGAAAGTCATAACCATCCATCTGCAGTTGAGCCCTATGGTGGAGCTGCAACTGGTGTTGGTGGTGTTATTCGTGATATCTTGTCAGCTGGAACAAGACCGATTGCAATTTTTGATGGATTAAGATTTGGTGATATTGAAAAAGACCATCAAGCAAGGTGGCTCTTCAAAAATGCTGTAACTGGAATTGCAGATTATGGAAACTGTCTTGGAATTCCAACCATTGGAGGGGAAGTAGAATTTGATGAATGCTATTCAAACTATGCTCTAGTTGATGTTGCAGCAATTGGCTTTGGTAAAAAAGAAAATTTGATAAAAAATCACGCTAACAAGGGAGATTTGGTAGTGTTAATGGGTGGCTCTACTGGACGAGACGGCATTGGCGGCTCGCAGTTTGCCTCTGATTCTCTAGAGTCTGAAGACCGCTCTGCAGTACAAGTTCCTGACCCATTTATTGAAAAACTAGTAATTGAGGCAATCCTTGAAGCACGAAACCACAATCTGATTAACGCACTAAAGGATCTTGGAGGAGGAGGTTTGTCCTGTGCAGTATCCGAAACTGCAGACACTTTGGGTATTGGAATCGAGATGGATGTGGACAAAGTTCACACCAAAGAACCTGGAATGCATCCTGATGAAATAATGGTATCTGAATCACAAGAAAGAATGCTTATAGTTACAAACAAGAAAAAACTAAAAAAACTACAAGAGATTTGCAAGAAATTCAGCATTACATGCTCTGTGATTGGCCATGTCACTTCTGGAAATCTGATGCATGTGAAGAAAGGCGCAAAGACATTTGCAAACATTTCAACTGATGTTGTAGCAAATGCCCATCTTCTTGACAGACCCTCAAAAAAACCTGCATATCTGGATGCTATTCAAAAAGAAAAGAAACTAAAACCAATTGCAAACCTTTCAAAAACTTTGATGAAACTAATTGCATCACCCAACATTGCAAGCAAAATCTGGGTTTATGGTCAATATGATCATGAAGTTGGGATTAGAACTGTTGTAAAACCTGGAAAAGATGCATCAGTATTAAGACTAGATAATGGAAAATTCCTTTCTGCAAAAATTGATGGTAATCCAAAACAATGCTACATTAATCCACGAGAAGGTGCAATTGGATGCTTTGAGGAGGCATGCAGAAACGTTGTGTGCACTGGGGCAAAACCGATTGGAATGCTTGATCATTTACAGTTTGGAAATCCAGAGGATCCTGAAATCTTTTGGACCTTTTTAGAATCTCTAAAAGGACTAACTGATTTTGCAAAATATTTCAAAATACCGTGCATAGGTGGTAAAGTGAGCCTGTACAATGAGACTCCTTCTGGACCAATCAAGCCCACTCCTCTCATTGGTGTTCTTGGATTGATTGACAAAAAACCCCTCATCCCACAAAAAGTTCTAGATGGTGATTCTTTGATAATAATTGGGGATACCAAAGACGAACTTGGCGGCTCAGAATACTATGAGTACATCCACAAATTTATCGGTGGGAATTGCCCTGCAGTTGACTTTGCAGAATCAAAGAAAAACATGAAATCTGTTTTAGATTTAATCAAAAAAGAACTACTCAAAGTATGTCATGATTGCTCAAAAGGAGGGCTTGCAGTTGCAGCATCTGAAATATGCATGACAAATCAAATTGGGTGCAAAGTATCTTTAGAAAAAGTTCCTGGGGAAAAATTATCTGATGACAGAATATTGTTTTCTGAAAGTCACTCAAGATACCTTGCAGTCATTGATAAGAAAAACATCAAAAAAGTAGAAGAAATCTTACAAAAAAACAAAGCATCATACAAGATAGTTGGCAAATTTACAGGAAACAAAATTCAGTTTAATCATGGCAAGAACACCATTGTTGATCTAAGCGTTGATAAGGCGCAAAAGGCCTGGATAAGTTCACTGGGGGAGTTGGTGACACATGGTTAAGGAGAATTGTGGCGTTGTAGGTATTTTCAGTCTTAGTGGAACAAATGTTGTTCCTATGGCAATTGATGCATTACGTGCCCTTCAACATAGAGGGCAAGAGGCATGGGGAATTGCAATTCCAAATAAAACACCATTAAAAAAATTAGGTCTAGTTTCATCAGCATCCAATGAATTTAAAAAAATCTCAGAAGAATACCAGTCATCTTCAGTAATTGGCCATGTCAGATATTCTACTATGGGTAGAAGTTCCCTTGAGAACGCTCAGCCCCTTAAGGTAAAAGACCTCTGTGTTGCACATAATGGAACCATCGCAAACGTACAAGAATTATCAAACCTTGTTGGCGGCTGCTCTTTTACTCCTCAAAATGCAAGCGATACTTTGGTGGCAGCCCAAAGATTGGTATCTTTGATTTCTGAGAATGGAGAAATGGGAAAGGCATTGTCCATTTTGAAAAATGAAATGATTGGCTCTTATTGTTTTACTTTTATCTCTGATGACAACTCTGTTTATGCTGCAAGAGACCCCAAAGGATTCAGGCCAATGGTTCTAGGACACAAAGAGTCTGATGATACTTTTATTATTGCATCTGAATCATCTGCAATTTCTGCAGTAGGTGCAAAACTTCAAAGAGATGTTTCCCCAGGCGAATTAATTAGACTAAGTAAAAATGGATTAGAGACTGAAAGATTTTCTGATGATGCAACACGTGCTCATTGCTCTTTTGAATTTACATATTTTGCACATCCATCAAGTAAAATGGAGGGAACAAACATCTATGTCTCCAGAAAACGAATCGGGCAATTTCTTGCAAAGAAATTCCCTATTCCAGATGCTGACCTTGTAATCCCAGTACCTGATTCTGCACGCCCTGCAGCACTTGGATATGCTCAAGAACTTGGTGTCTCCTTTGATGAGGGGCTACTCAAAGACAGATACAGCAAGAAAGGTCCACTTCGTAGTTTTATTGAACCTCACCAAACTGACCGAGTTGAAATTAACCGCTGGATTATTCCAATACGTGAAATCATAGATGGCAGACATGTGGTTGTAATTGATGACAGTCTGGTTAGGGGTACTAGCTCCAAGGCCATAATCAAGGCTCTAAGACGTGCAGGTGCAAGAAAAATCAGCATGCTAATTACCTATCCTCAAATTAATTTCCCCTGCTATGCAGGAATTGACTTTCCATCACAACAGGAACTTGCCACATACACCCATGGCAAAGACATGACCTCTGAGGAAATCACTGAGATGGTCCGACGTGATATCGGTGCTGACTTTTTGGGATACAATGATGCAGAAAACCTTGCAAACGCAGTAGGGATGCCAAAAGATTCTATGTGCTTTACTTGTTCTTCAGGAAATTATGACTCCCTTGGAGTAACTCCTGACTTTAAGAGTAGAGAAGAGATCAAAGGCGAAGCAAGCTAATCATTATTCTTTGTTTTTGATTTTAGCATTCAAAATTATTTTGAAAATAACAGATCCATAAAAAAACTGATACTGATCGAAGAAGCCTAATTCATATATAGTTGAGATTTTTTCATTGATGATATGTTAAAGATGACTCTACTAGCTTTACTTGCAATTTCATTTATTCCAATATCGTCTGCATTTGCAGAAGGAACCATTGAACTAAATTCTGATCAAGACAGCATTACTGCCACTGACAGTGTACTAGTTTATGGTAATATCGATGGGGTAACAAAATTTGTTCCACTAGAACTACAAGTAATAGCCCCTGATGGTGAGATTGTGTTTTCTCCACAAATTCAATTCGATGATGATGGAGAGTTTAAGAGATTAATTCATCCACCACTTCCAAGCTTTAAAGTTGGAACCTATACTGTGGTTGCAAGCCATGAGGAAATTTCCGATTCAGTAAGGGTTCAATTTACAGTAACTGGCGATTCATTGGTAAAAGAGACTGTGGCTGCTCCTGGCACTGGAGATAGAATAATTTTCCCAGGATTAGAAATCACTGCTGAGGCATTAGAAGGCTCTGACACTATTACTATCACTGGAACTGCCATAACTAGAGATACTGACATTACATTTACGATAAACTCCCCAAATGGCAATCTTGTCTCAGTAGAGCAAATCTCTCCTGACGCTAATGGAAATTTCATAGTTGAAATCAAGACTGGAGGTCCATTGTGGACTGAAGATGGCATCTATACAGTTACTGCAAACCAGGGAATAGCCTCAGAATTTCAAGATACAGTTGAAGTAGAGATTGTTGGAGGAAAAGTGATTCCAGAATTTGGTACAGTTGCTGCTATGATTTTGGTAATTGCAATTGTATCGATAATTGCTATAACTTCAAAATCCAGACTTAGTGTAATGCCAAGATTTTAAAATTATTTTTAGACCACTCAAAACTGGAGCTTTTTTTAAATATAGTAAAAGTTGTGTAAAGACATGAAAGCAATATGGAATGATGCAGTAATTGCAGAAAGTGAAGACACTGTTGTAGTAGAAGGGAATCACTATTTTCCAGTTGATTCGATAAAAAAAGAATATTTCAAAGAAACTGACATGACATCATTTTGCGGATGGAAAGGAAAGGCAAACTATTACTCTGTCACAGTTAATGGCAAGACCAACAAAGACTGTGCATGGTATTATGCCGAACCCAACGATGCTGCAAAAAAGATCAAAGGGATGGTGGCATTTTGGAATGGTGTCCAAGTAGAATAATCAATCTTAATTATTAGAAAGACCAATTACTGCTAGTGAAACAATACACCATTCTGATTATCATAATTGTTTCAGCAGCTGCTGCAACAGCCATTGTATTTGGATTGGATGTTGCAAAGTTATCAGTCCCCACTCAAAACTATGATATTTTTGTCGACCCACTACTTGACAAACAAAACCTGTTTGAGGTAGGACGAGTCACCATTCAAAATACTGGCTCAAAACCGCTTACCAACATTCATGTGAATTTCGGGGATGGTGACACACTAGATCTTAAAATCTTAGAACCCGGTGACAAGATTTTGCTTTCACCACCAACTGACAACTCTATGCAATTTGTTCAAGTAACTGCCGATAATGATATTTTTGTTAGCAAGGCATATCGTGAGATGCCTAAAATGGTTGGAATGATGGGCTCATAGCATTTTCAGAGCAATTAAATTTCATGCCTATGGAGAACTTTCATTGAAATTTTTAACCTCAGGAAAGGTAAAGGACCTTTATGATCCTGGGGATGATACGCTTGTTTTCAAATTTTCTGACCGAGTTTCAGCATATGATGTCAAATTCAGGGAGGATATTCCCAAAAAAGGTGAGGTTTTGTGCAAATTTGCAGAATTTTGGTTCAATGAATTGCCTGTTCCAAACCACTTTGTAAAGAGACAATCTGATACTGAAATTTTGGTAAAAAAGATGAAGATGCTTCCAATAGAGTGTGTTGTGAGAGGCTACTTTTATGGCAGTCTTGTTAGCAGGTGGAAAAAAGGTGAGGTACAAATTCCTGAAGGGACAGATACTACGCTTGCTGCAAAATTACCTGAACCAATTTTCGATCCTACCACAAAGTCAGAACACGACATTCCAATTAACAAAGAAAAAGCACTAGAGATGAAATTAGTTACAGAGGAGCAATACAACTGGCTTGAGAAGACCTCAATTGAGATTTACCAAAAGATGGCAAAAATTTCTGATGATGCTGGATTTATTTTGGCAGACTTGAAGTTAGAGTTTGGAATTTTAGATGGAAAAATTACTTTGGGTGATTCGATAGGTCCTGATGAATATCGCTTGTGGCCAAAGGATTCCTATGAGGTAGGAAAAATACAAGAAGCATATGACAAACAACTTTTGCGTGATTGGCTAACTGCAAACGGTTACCAAAAACAATTTGATGATGACAGAGATGCAGGAAAAGAACCAACAGCTCCTGACATTCCTGAAGAAATTATACAAAAGATGACACACCGATATGTCACTGCATATGAAAAAGTAACAGGTCTCACTCTTTAGTTCTAAAATTTTTTAATTCTTGATTGATTGTTGACTAGAAGCTAACATTCAACTCGAATTTGTTTTTTGACGGTATGCTATTTGTCGTCCTGACAGGGGCATTTGGCCCAAATGGCGACATATGTTTTCCAGCTGGGGTATTTTTTATTATTTTTAGTACCATTACAACAATCATATCATCATTACAATAATCATTGTAATGCTATTAACAAATATGATTATACTACAATAACCATTGTAATGGATTGCATTTGCATTACACTGTTACGAAAAATTTGAAAGTGTACAAAATTTAGTGCGATTAGACAAAAAAATATGATACAAGGATCTTTTAGATCAGAATTTGAGGCTATCTTGTATGTCTACATTGTTAGAAAAACCAATCAAAGTAAATCGTATTGTTACAACAAGTATAGAACACGCACGTGCAATTGAAGACCCTGCACGCGCAAAAATCATGGAAATTCTCTACAAGAATTCCTTGTCTGCTGAGCAAATCTCAAATGAGCTAAAAAAGACAGGATACAAAAAAGCCCTAACGACAGTTAGACATCATTTAGAAATTCTAAAAGATTCTGGTCTGGTACAAATTGTAAAAATTGAAGAATCACGTGGCGCAATTACAAAATTCTACAGTACTGCAACAAAGCTATTGGGATACCAAGCTCCTGAGGATTTTGATTCCAAGTACTCCAAAATAATTGATAGCACTTCAGTAAAAATTGAAAAGATACTCAAAGGATTAGTTCCAAAAACTGCAAAAACAAAGAAAGGAAAAAACAGCGATCCGGCTGACTATTCCCAGTATCTAGTCATGGAAATAATGAATCGTGCCATGACTAACGTCCTTGAAAATCCAGGTAAAAAATCCAAAAATTAGATTAAGAATTTGTTGGAAAAATAATTAACTGGCAAACTTGTATCATGATGATGATGGATGCAAAAGCTGAAAAATTATTTGCCGACAAAAATCTGGTCTTTATTGCAACTGTGATGAAGGATGGCTCCCCGCAACTATCTCCTGTATGGGCAAACTATGAGGATGAACACATCATGGTTAACACTGCTGAAGGAAGACTAAAACACAAAAATGTTTTACGTGATCCTAGAGTGGCAGTCTCTGTTGTATCAAAAGACAATCCGCTTGATATGACAACAATTAGGGGTAAAGTAGTTGAGATGATTCCAGACTATGAATACAAGCATGCAGACAGACTGACTCAGAAATACATGGGACGAGAACACTATCCGTTCAAAAGAGAAGATGAAAAAAGAATTATCTTCAAGATAAAGCCTGACCGCGTTTTTGTTTTGCCGGAACTGAAAATGACCAACGAGTAATTATTTAGAATATTTCTAAATTCGAATTTAGAAACATTTTATTTTAACACTAGTGAATCTTGATAGAAAAAAGTTTGAAAAGGCAGCCTAACGTCTTTTGGCTGCTTTTCTTTTAGGAGCTGCTCTTCTTGCAGGAGCCTTTCTTTTTGCTGCTGCTTTTCTTTTAGGAGCTGCTCTTCTTGCAGGAGCCTTTCTTTTAGGAGCTGCTTTTCTAGTTGCAGTTTTCCTTTTAGCTGCTGCTTTTCTTTTAGGAGCTGCTTTTCTAGTTGCAGGTTTCCTTGTAGCTGCAGCTGCTTTTCTTTTTCTAGTTGCTGCGGCTTTTTTTGCAGCAAGACTTCGTTTTCTAGTCTCGGCTGCTTTTTTAGCTGCTGCCTTTCTTTTTCTTGCAGCTGCTGCTTTAGCTGCCGCCTCAGCTTTTGCTGCTGCGTTTTTCTTTCTTGTACGAGCTGCTTTTTTAGCTGCAGCTGCACGTTTTTCTTTGGCAGATACCATTACTTTGTGCCCAGAGTAATAGCGGTTATATTGTTAAAGTCATACAATATTACGCAATAAACAGGAATAGTTGACAATAAATTTTTGAAAAATTTTTGCGATCAGCAATTTGTAATGCAAACAATTGCAGTGTCTAGTGTCTCTTGTTGTTTTGTTGGACGAATCAAAATTTTGTATTGTTCTTCTTCATCATATGGCACATCAAACTGTGTAGTCCAACTAACTGGTTTTCCTGGTTCTAGATAGTCATCAATCAAGTCTTCTGCTGAAAATTCACCGTAAACTGCATCATGGTCCGGTCTTTTCTCGTCAATCAGGTGGAATTGCCCTCCTGACATCCTTGTAGTTTCTTGGCTAATGTTTTCAGCATCAATTCTGATTTTTAAAAACGTGTTTTCGGGTGAGGTTTCCTTGTTTCCCTCATGAGTTCCCTCAAAAGTAATTGTGTATTGTATGGGTCCTACGGTTACTGGTTCTCCTGAATTTGCAAAGATTAGATTTGGCTGATATTGTGCATACATGTACAATGCAGCTCCCATGGATGCTATGATTGCTGCAATTACAAT
>JBMSGE010000054.1:0-8750 GCA_049414205.1 Nitrosopumilaceae archaeon | reverse complement strand
AGCTAAGCAACAAAGAGATGACGCTAGAGAAACAGCTAAGCAACAAAGAGATGACATTAAAGAATTCAAAGATAGTGTGGTAGTAACTTCTTCAAGCAGTTCGTCAGTTGAAAAAGTAACCATTTGTCACGTTCCGCCTGGAAATCCAGATAACGCTCACACGATAACAGTTGGAAGTCCAGCAGTAAGAGCACATGAGGCACATGGTGATTACATTACTGGATCCTGTGAAGATGAAGGATTTAACCCAGACAACTATGAATCCAAAAAAGAATCTAGAAGTTCAGAAAATGAAAATAAAGAATCAAAGGCATTAGAGAGAGCTCAGAAATTAATAGAAAAACTCGAACAACAAATTTCAGACCTAGAGGACAGATTGCAAAAACTTCTTGAAAAGTATGAGTCAGGAGAATATTATGGAAATATTTCTGAAGAAGATTCTGAAATCAACACATTTGAAATTTCTTTTGATGGGACAGCTACATCAATTTACAATGATTCTGTGACAGATAATATGTCTGGAAAATTATTTATGGAAAACCAAGTCACAAAGCAAGATACAACCAAATTCAAAATCACATCAGGAGAGATTGAGATTGGAGGAGACATTTATGATGTCGCTTTTGGAAAGGCAAGATTGTCCTCATCTGGAAGTGGCGGTGAAGAGGATTCTTTGGTAGTAGTAATGCAGACCATAGATTCCTTAGATAATGAAAATACAGTAAAGATGACATTAGGATTTACAACCTCCTTAGAAGGAGAATTTGGTAACCCATCAGAAGAATTTGAAATATTAGATAATAGCAAAATCTCTGAACAGTGGTTCTTAGATGGAAATGGGGAATTATTTTTAAAACCTTAATGAATTAAATTAGTTCCTTATTGTTTTGCAAGGTTAGCAAAATATTCTTCTCCTGCTTTTCTTAATCCTTCAGGAGTCATGTCAATTTTGTGAGTGGCAATTGCCCACAAATGACCAAATGGATCCATTACGATTCCATATCGGTCACCCCAAAAAGCATCCATTATTGGCACCGTAACTACTGCGCCAGCATCTATTGCTTGTTTGAAGATTTTATCAGCATCATCAACATAGAGATGTAAAGTAACCGAAGTTCCACCAACTGTGGCAGGAGATCTAATACCCATAGATGTGAATTCATCAGACATCATAATACGAGAGTCTCCAATTTGGAACATCGAGTGCAATATTTTTCCATCAGGTGTTGGAAATTTGTAAATTTCTTTGGCATCAAATGCTTTTTTGTAAAATTCAATTGCCTCTTTTGCATCACCAACCACTATTGATGGAGTAACACTGTGAAAGCCATCAGGGATTGGTTTAACCATAAATAGGAACAATCAGCCCCATTAGATAAATCATATTTTTTGTAAAACAAAAAGGATTTACATCATTAAGATAATCAATTCACATGTCTGCCAATCAAGACGATGGTTCTGATGTGTGGAAGGTCTATGTAGGCTCCCTTGCAAAATGGAAATTAGCCTTTGAGTTATGGCAAAAGGCAGGAATCGAAGCTATGTCAAATTACAACAAAGCAGTAGCAAGTGGAAAAACGAATAAAGATCTTCCCCAACAAATGACCGACGTTATGAAAGATTCTTGGATGAAATCAGGTATGGAACAAATATCCCAATTTCAAAAAGAATGGCAAAACATGGTAAAGGCCAGCGGTTTAGAATCTATGAAGTATTTTGATAACAGATGGGCAAAATTTTGGAGTTCTATGGAGCCTGCTACATCCTATAGTGAGGCCTTAAAGCAATTTACAGATTCATGGCAAAACATGTGGAAAAAATAAAAACAATTCAAATCATAAAAAAGAAGTTTTTAGATTATCAGAGGGATTCTCTAATTCTCAGTACATTTTCTATAAATGAAGAGCTGTCAACCTCAGGCTCTGTTGTGATATAGATAATGTGAGAATCATTCAAGGGAAAAGTGAATCTTTTTACTTTTCCGTATTCGGCCATGGCATATTTACCTCCTCCAATTCCTGAAGAAAATTGATTTCTGCTAAACCAAGCATCAGTAACATGTTTTACTGATTTTTTTTGATCTTCCTCAGAGAGATAATTTTGTATTCCTTCTCTTTGACCTCCAAAAAGAATCTCTCCTTGGTTGTCAAGGATGGTAACAAATCTTACCTTGTCATCTGAATTCATAATGGAGTTGTAAAGGTTGTAAAAATCCTCACGATTTGACATCATGCAAATCTAAAACCAATTTACCAACTAAAATAGTTATTCATGATTTCATAAATTAATTTTCACGGAGATTCGATATTAAATTCAATATCAAAATCATTGTCTCCCAAGAGATTTCCTAGATCAGATGAGAAACTCAAATTATCAAGTGTAAGTAAAAGTCCTGAAAGAATTAGAGCCCAAGCAACATTCAAGATAATACCCAAAAAAAGACAGTTTTTTGCTAGTTTTCCATCATCGTTTTTGATAGCAATCCAGCTGATAACACCGCCAACTGCATGTAAAAAAATTGGAAGTACATACCACCACTTGCTTCGAAATTTTTGAGTTTTTGTAGTCACTTTGCAATTTCTTGCAAAGGTTATTCAAATAGATTCCCACTAAATCATCCAAAAAATGAGAACACAGGGAACAAGAAAAAGGTAATTTAAAATTATGATAAAATTTGGAAAAAGGTCTAAGCGTCGCCTTTGATACGCATAATTTTGGTTTTATCCATTACAACCCAATACTCTACATTTTGGCCATTTTCTAATTTGCCTTTCACTTCATCGTCAATCAAGGTGATGTCAATAGTTTCGAAGCTTTCAGAATCCATGACTTGAACAGTATCACCTGCAATAGAGATAATCTGTCCTGTTTTTTTGTTGATCAAGGGGACATGAATTTGCATGCTTACTGGTCCGACATGAGGTCTTTTTTGGCCATCAAAAATTCCTTCTGCAACAATTCTTGCTTTTGCGGCTCCATGTTTTCCAGGTTTTGATGTATCATATTCAACAATTCTACATGGCTCTCCACTTGGCTGATCTGAGTGAGGTAATAGAATGTAAGATCCTATTTTTAATGAACCAAGGTCAGAAGGTTTACTCATGTTGAAGCAGGTTTTGGTCGAATATTTAACTTTTTTACTTTAGAGAATCAAGAATCGACAGACTTACCAAATTAGTCATTGTTAGTCCACGACGAGTTACATTTCTTCTTGTTTGATCACAGTATTTTTTCACACTTTGATGACTTTTCTCGCTGGTAACTTCTATTACCAAAATACTTTCAGAATAAGGGAATGTGAACTTTGAAGGAATTTTGCAGAATGTTTTCAAATTTCCATAACCAGCAGTTTCGATTTTATCACGGTTTACCAAAAGAGAGGCCACTTCCCTAACATCATCCTCTGAATCACCATATTCCAAATAATAAACAGAGATAAAATTAGTCTCCCCTTCTGTTTCACGTTCAAATAGATCGTCTTTGATATTGAACACAAAAGAAATTTTTTCTTGATTAAATTTTTCTAGATTTTTTGCTATATCATTGCTGTCTCTGAACTTTGCAACTAGATAGTGGTTCGTAGATGCTGTAAAATACGGTTTGCTGTCACTGGAGAAAGTCCCGGTTGCAAAATACATTTTTTCGATATTTTTGGATTTCATCCAAATGTCCTTTAATTCCACAGATTCATGGTTATGAAGATAAGGAGCACAGACATACCCTGAATAGGACAGTTCAAGCTCAGACACACTAAAAATTTTTTAGTACAGTATTTATTGTTTCTTGGCTCAGGCGTCTGATCTACCTGAATAAGGCAACGATAGTTATTTAATACTAAAAAACATCGATTTGTTTGTCCCAAGTTAGCTCAGCCTGGTAGAGCTTCCGGCTGTAGTTGTTGGCTTTAGATGGCTGACCGAATAACAGCATATCAGGCATACAGAAACCGGGTTGTCGAAGGTTCAATTCCTTCACTTGGGACCACAAATTTTTCCCAATTAAAAAAATGATCATTCTAGTTTTATTCAAATTTGTAGCATAAAGAAGAGTAACATGGCAGTAAGACAGAAAGTATTTCTTAAATTCAGCAAGATCATAATAGATATGCTGGAAATCGGGCGAACTTTGATGACGTGTGTAATTTTGTCGCGTCTGATTTTTTCCAGTTTAAATTAAATCAATTAACCTTGGAAAGGAATGTTTTCATTGGGCAATAATAGATGAAAAATGAATAAAATAATGAATTTGCTAGAAGATAAAATTCACATGTGGATTGACAGTGCAAGATATGTCAAGGCCATACCGGGGATCTATGTCCTATACAATAGAAAATCAGAGCCCATATACATAGGCGAGAGTGACAATTTACAAAAGCAATTTTCAGATTATTTGGATACGAATTTTGACGGTGACGAATGTAAGCAAAAGACTCATTCATACCAAAGGAGATTTACAGACAATCAAAAAGAGGAACAACAGAATCTCTTAAATCAATTCAAAGATGAAAATGGGAAACTTCCCGAATGTAATTCGGAATGAAATTAGAAATCAAGTAGAAAAAATATAACATATGGACACAAACTTTAATCGATTCATGTTTGAATCTCGCCTCTGTCAGCCACAGCTGGAATTGAGTGCACAGGGGCGAACAATTTTTTTATTTAATTTTTTGTCGGCTTATACCATGTAATCATTTTAAATTGAAATCATGCTTCCATTCGTGCTTTTTTCATCAAAGAGATTCTTCTTTTTAGTTTCGTTCCTCTTGGTTTAGTTCTTAAAAGATATCCACAGCAAGGGCACCACAGCCCCTCCCATTTTATGTAAATTTCGCATCTATTGCATCTTTTTTGCCCTTGTTCATATCGTCCTCCTTCTCGGGTATTGTCTGTTGCTTTGTATTTTTTACAAGAGCCATTGCAATGCATTATCTCATAATAGAAAATAACTTGTAAAATAAATTTTTGATGAATATCCTGTCAGAGATTGGGAGAAATCTTGAGATTAGATATTTTGGATTTGTAGCACTCCATTGAGCAAAACTTTGCATTTTTTGCTCTAAATAATTTGCCACAATTTTCACACTGGCTTTGATTCAGGTTAACTCATCCCTCCTTACTAGTAGATTGAATTGAGACGATGTAAGAAAAAATTGGATAAAAATAGGAATACAGGTCAGAGCTTAAGCCGTCCTGTACCTTTTCCAGTTGTGATGTAATGTCCTTTGAGGTCTGCTGGAAGAGTTGGTTTTTCCATCTCAGATAATTTGATCTTTTTTGTACCCTTGGCGCTTAAAATCATCAAGTCACCTGAAAGTTTTAAACGATCTGCATTGATCTTAGATGTTTGCTTGCCCATGAATTCTGCAGGAAGCACTGGTTTTTCTTCAGAAGCGGTGCCCCTCTCTCGAGTGTGGCGAACCACAATTGTATCTATGAAATTTATGCCCATCTCAGCATACGAATAATTTATGAGTGTAATAACATAGGAGCATTTGATTGTAGTTATTTGTAGTCATTACAGAACATAATACTGCATTTGTTATGAACATAGTATTTCCATAAATCCTTATTAACATTTAATCACTTTATCTTATATGCCAAAATGCAGAAATTGTAGTGAAGAGTTTATTCCTGAAAGATCCAGTTTCTGCTCCAATGATTGTGCAATCGATCATTCAAAAAAATCATTCTTATTTTAGAAACAATCTTTAGTAAAAAAGCAATAGTTTAGTTACGAGGTTCTAACAATCCAGATCTATACAGTGAACTATTTTTGAGAATTTTGCCATTTACAATAGTGTTAATGTGATATTTGCCATTTTCCATGACTATATTTACTTGATCAAAAATACATTGGTATTGAGAAACTCTTTTGTTATTAGTCATTATTTTTCCCGATTCTAAAATCATTCCATCTAACAATAAATTTTCAATTTTCCTATAAGCTGGAGATTTCAGTACATCTGATTTGCTTAAAATTTCTGGAACAGTTTGTGGTTCTTTCATAATACTAAGTAATATTTTTCTAGATTCCACATCTCCAAAATAATTAAAAACTATTTCAGAAAGAGGAGGAGACACTATATCCACCTTATAGTTATTTTCAGATCTAGAAATTTGCACTATTTTGTCCAAACACGCCTCTTCAAAATTTTGGATGTCATCATCAGAATGTTCTTTGAATATCTGATGAAATTTTTCAAAGTGTTCAATCGATAATTTAATAGACATTCCATGTTGGAAGAATAGATCTCTTTCAACTTTAGATAGAGTATTTGCATCTAATTCCTTTTTGATTTCCTCAGATAAAGCACGAGATAATAGAAGGTCAATTCCAGCCACACCCAAGATTATAATCAAGCCTATTAAAGAGTGCTCAAAATTATTCAAAAAAATCCATTAAAAATACAACAATAAGGAGATCAAAAAAAATTCTTTAAGTAACTCATAACTTGTGATGGATTGTTGAGTCAAAAATTAAGAAATAATCAATTTTTGTCAATCTGGGGAATCAGTCTAGTATGCATTTTAATGTTAATTGCAGGATTGTATTTAATCAACACCAGTATTGGAATTAGTGATTTTTCAAATATTGTTTCTTTACCTTTATTCTCAATAATTCCAGGAGTTCTAATAATTTTATCAGTGTGGGCAATAATAGAATCAAAAAATATTTCTGAACTTCCAAGAAATTCACTTGTTTTTTTGACCCTTGCATTTTCATGTTGGTTCACAGCTGAACAAATTTGGAATTTATATGAACATGTATTAGATATTGACCCTTATCCTTCAATCGCAGATTTTTTTTATATTGCTGCACCAATTTTCATGTTTGTTGCTTTGATACTCTATTTGAGGTCAACTAAACAGAAAATCTCAAAGAAATACATTTTTTTTGGGATAGCCGTATCAGTGATGATTTTAGTGCCTTCAGGTGCAGTCACTTGGGAAATAGGTATTGAAGACGAACCCTTGGAAATTATCATAGCACTTGCATATCCAGTAGTAGATGCCATTTTGCTTGTTCCGCTAATCATTACAATATCGTTTTTGATTTCAAGCAAACGTAATTTCTTTTGGATAATGATTTTAGCGGGATTGACAACTATGATTGTAGCAGATACTGTCTTTTTATTTTTAGTTATTGAGGATTCCTATGTTGATGGGCATCCAGTGGACATCTTATTTGTATCAAGTTATACAATTTGGTCTTTTATGATGTTTTATCTTGTTCGCAAATCAAAACAAAAGACTAAAGATAATTTTGAAGGCTATTCTGTACAAAATACCAAAAAGATTGAGAAATATGGAATTCATTTAGCGCTAATTTTTATCAATTTGGTGGTGGTAGTTTTTCTTGTCGGATCCAGTTTCTATATGGAGCCAGAACCAACTGATGGAATATTACAATTTTTCTTTTGGTTTTTAATAATACTAGTGATTATTTTTTCAAGTATAGTAGTTATTTTGAATTCGAGACTAAACAGATCACTAGAAAATAGAACTAGGCAGTTAGAAAACATCACTGAGGAGTTGGTGAAAAGTGAACGATTCTCAGCTATTGGAGAATTAGCATCAAGAATTTCTCACGATATTAGAAATCCGTTATCAAATATTCAAATGTCTATCGACTTGATGAAACAAAGTCCTCCAGACACTAAACTTAGTGATGATGACATAAATACCAAGTTACAACTAGTATCAAAGAACATAGAGAGGATTTCTCATCAAGTAAATGATGTTTTAGGATATGTAAAAAACCAGACTATGAATAAAAAGATAATAAAAATATCATCCTGTGTCCAAGAATCAATTGAAACCATAACAATTCCTAGTAACATAACAATCAAAATACCTAAATCAAATTTGATGATATTTGCAGATCCTTTTCAGATGCAAATTGTTTTTAACAATATAATAATTAATGCCATTCAATCAATTGGGAAAAATCCTGGTGAGATTACAATCAGATTTTCAGAAAACGAAAAAGAAACACAAATAGAATTTGAAAATACAGGTCCAGAAATTCCTAAAGATGTCTTACCACACATATTTGATTCACTTGTAACTACAAAGCAAATTGGTACGGGTTTAGGATTGTCCAGCTGTAAAACCATAATAGAGAATCACCAAGGTGAAATTTACGCAAAAAATAATCCCACCACATTTATTATTAAATTATCCAAAATAGAAAACTAGTTTTCCTCAAATTTTGAGTTTTAGCATAATTTTGTCATATTTTGTATAGTATACCAGATATGTTAGCCAAAGCGTTAAATCATTATGATTGGAAATTCATCTATGACAAAATCGGTAATCGTAATTGATGACGATGAAGATACGGTAAGATTGTTTTCTGAATTTTTAGAGGAAAACAAAATCCATGTTTCTGGCCAAGGATATAATGGCAAAATGGCAGTAGAACTTTTTCAAGAAAAAAAACCAGATTGTGTACTAATTGACATTATGATGCCAAATGGAAGTGGGTTTTACGCAATTAATAAAATCAAAGAATTAGATCCCAAGGCAAAAATAATCGCCGTGACAGGAGACGGGAGATTTACGACAGAGCAGAAACTCGAGAAATTGCAGATTCCAGTCATATACAAGCCCTTTAAGATGGATGAAGTAATTTCAAAAATCTTAAACGGATAAATTCCCAAAATTGGGAAACTGAATAAAGTCTTAAATTATAAATTCGTAAGCTCATACTATGAGCAAACGCGTAACTATAATGTTGGACAGCGA
>JBMSGE010000053.1:0-8801 GCA_049414205.1 Nitrosopumilaceae archaeon | reverse complement strand
AACCACAATTAGAATCCCCAGAACCAGAACCACAATTAGAATCCCCAGAACCAGATGTCAAACCTGAATCAACTTCAGAAGAAAAAAGCAAATCTAGTCAAGAACCTAGAAATGTCATTTACATTGGAACAAAACCTATCATGTCTTATGTTGCAGCAACTTTAACTCAACTTTCAACTCTTCCTATAGTTACAATTAAAGCGAGAGGCAAAAGAATTACCCAAGCCGTAGATGTATCTCAAATGATTGTTAAGCGAATGGATACCGTTGGTTATGAAATCAGCGATGTCAGAATTTCTTCTGATTCCCTTACTTCTCAAGATGGGAAAAAACGAAATGTTTCTACAATAGAACTTGACATTACTAAAAAATAAAAAAACCAAATATCTAATTTTAATAGGTTTTGGAATCTTCTTTTTTGGATTGTTTTTTATTACTTCTGGAGATTCTTGTGGGATAAGACATATTGTAATAATTAATGATTTAAAAAATTACGAAAAATCACTTGATCCTGAATTTTGTGAAGAACTAGTGGAAAAAATTGATTCTTTTAATGTGCAATGTTCTCCTTATGTAGAAATTTTAGATTGTGGATAACTTTGATTCTCATCTATACATCGTATCTTTAAGGTGTCTTGACTCTTCTACATCTTTTTTAATAGTCCGTTCTATTTTTTCAGCCTTTTTTTGCAAGTCTGGAATATCGCAAGAAGCCCCTGGAATCAACTGTGACATTATCATGCAAAGTCTTGCACTGGATCGAAAGTCTGGACTTGTTCCATCAGAAGGAAAAAGAATCACAATTACATCCTGATTAGATAAATTCCCTTCATTAAGAAGAATTCCTGGAATTCCTGGAACCGTACCGTGCTTGAGATTCTTAATTCCGGATTCTTTAATTTTTTTTGTGGCACTTTTGGTACTGCCAACAGCCATGATTTCTCCCTCATTTTCATCTGCTTTTACCGGAACACTACTCACAATCAAGGATATTTTTTGCTCCTGTGCCCACTCTAACATTTTTTTAGCAATTTGACGATGAAGGGATTCTTCTAATGTGAGATGAGATAAAAATGCAGCAACCTTCAATTCATCATTTACAAAAATCCTTGTTGGAAAATTGGGCTTTCCATCTTTAATCAAACTAATTGGAGGAAAAACATCCGAATCAATCACTCCTGCCAATTTGAACTGCGATGTGTGTATCATTGATTCTGTTGCAATAACGCTGCTAAAACCTAAAGAAGGAAACCCATCAATTAGATACCCTCCCTCCAATTCAATTTTTCTTAATTCTTTGATTGTTAAATCAGGAAGCATCACTTCAATTTTCCCTATATTGCATAATAGTTTTTATCAGAATTAAGAATTCTTTTTCAATTTTGAAACAAGTGCAGCATAAATGAACGGTAAGATTGTTGTAGCTTCTGCATGCAACGTTGATTGTCTTGCCTTTTGGGTTACTTTCCCCCAAGAAATTGCCTCTCTAACCAATGCCCCACTCAAGCTCCCATCGAATTCTTGAGCGGTAGTAATGTAAAATGCATAATCTAATCCCTCTCTGTATTGATTCCACCAGAGTGTGTGATGTTTGGATATTCCACCACCTATCATAAAGGATCCAGATTTTTCTGCCTTGAAAATTAATCCTGATAAAAGATTCGCATCCTCTATCAAATTTAATTTAAAATCACTATGCTTTTGAGAAAACATCCAGATTTGGCTACCAACTGCGCCATCCATTATTCCTGGAACTACTACGTCTACATTATTTTTCGAGGCCCAATAAAGGAAAGAATCTTCCCCCAAATGTTTTCCAATCATTTTGCAAATTGCAGCTGATGACATCTCTCTTACTCCTGCTTGATACTCTTCTTCCAAAAATCCCTGCATTTTCTCTTCAATTAAAGGACCGTAACTGTCTAAGGGTACCAAGACATTGCCTAACCTGTGGATATTTTGGTCTGCTAATTCTGCATCATCCATAGTAAAAGATCCTTCTTTGTAATGTGAATAATGACGAGCAATATCGTGATCTAGTGCTCCGCAAGTAGTTAATGCAACATTAAACCAGTTATTTTTTATCATATCTTTTATGATTCCTCTTAACCCTGTAGAAACGACTGCGCCAACAAATGAAATGAACCTCAAACATTTTTCATCGCTTATCATGTCTGACAAAATTTCTAAACCATCTGAAAGATTTACCGCCTCAAATCCTCCTGACTTTGAAAGCTCATTGAAAATATCTTCGATGCTTGTTTGTGAATTAATCTCTACATCTTTTACAGGACGACCCGGTTCAATCATGGTATGAATTTTGATGCCAAGTATAAAATTCTGCCTTAAAAGATAATTATTCTTTTTAAGAAAACTTTAAACCCGCCAAATAACACCAAATTTCGAATGGGAGATAGAATCAAAGTCGGCTTAGTCGGAATCGGAAACTGTTTTTCTGGTTTAATTCAAGGCATAGAATATTATCGACAAAACCCCTCACAAGAAATTACGGGAATAATTCATGATAATTTAGCAGGTTATACTATACACGATGTTGATTTTGTATGTGGTTTTGATGTAGGAGAAAATAAAATTGGAAAGCCAATCAATGAAGCAATTTACGAATATCCAAACATGGTTGATTGGATTCCAAAAGATTCCATGCCAAAAACTGATGCAAAAGTGTATGAAAGTCCTGCATTGGATGGTGTTGGTCTTTGGGTAGAAAATAGAATTAAACCAATCAAGAGCGACAAAACCAACGAGCAATTAGCCGAAGAAATCAAAAAAGTAATCAAAGAAACTGGTGCTGAAATCATTGTATCTTATTTGCCTGTTGGCTCAGACAAAGTAACTGAATTCTGGGCACAAATTTGTCTTGACACTAACACTGCATTTGTAAATTGTATTCCTTCTTTCATTGCATCTGATGAGACTTGGGCAAAAAAATTCCAAGAGAAAAATATCCCAGTAATTGGTGATGACATTAAAGGTCAGGTAGGTGCAACAATTGTTCACCGAACTCTAGCTAAACTTTGCAGTGACCGTGGAACCAAAATAGAGAAAACTTATCAAATCAATGTCGGCGGTAATACTGACTTTCTAAATATGAAAGAACAAGACAGGTTAGTATCCAAAAAAATATCCAAAACTGAAAGTGTTCAAAGCCAACTTTCCACAAGACTAGATGATGATCAGATTTATGTTGGTCCATCTGACTTTATTCCCTTTTTAGGAAATACCAAACTCATGTTCATGAGAATAGAGGGAAGACAATGGGCAAACATTCCTTACAACATGGAAGTACGTCTTGAAGTAGATGACAAAGCAAATTCTGCAGGAATTGTTATTGATGCAGTTAGATTAGCTAAAATTGCACTTGACAGAGGTGTTGGGGGTCCAATTAGACCAGCTAGTGCATACTTGATGAAACATCCAATAGAACAAATGCCTGATGTAAAAGCAAAGGCTGAATGTGAAAGTTTTGTTGCCGGAAAATAATAACTAACTAAACTCTTTAGAATCTGAGAATCTAATTTTTCTTGTTTTTTCAAATTTTGATAAATCAAAACTTTTGACTGCAAAACCTTCTTGCTGAATTTTAGTGATTTTTGGGATCATTACTTTGTTTTTTTCATTCAGATCTACTATCATACTATTTCCCCCATACTTTCGACTCTGCACATTGGCAGCCAAAATGGGTATTCTATTTTCCAATGATCTTGCAAGTACGTATGTCTCCCATGGGATGATTCCTCTTCTTACAATTCTGCTAGGGGAGAATAGAATCTGTGCTCCCTTTTTCACAAAGGTCTCCGAAACCCTGGGGAAAACCATATCGTAGCAGATTATGACGCCGAATCTACATGATGTATTGAAAATTTTGGCTTCCCTTCCAGGTGTAACAGATTTTTTCTCATAGTCAAATGGGTGAATTTTTTCTTGCTGTCCAATTATTTCCCCTTCTGGGTCAATTATGGGCGAAGTGATGAGAAGTTCTTCCTTATTTTGGTTATAAAACGCTCCTGGAATAATGGTCATTTGATACTTTTTTGCAATTTCTTTGAAATTCTTGAATTCTGAGTCAAAGTCTAAAATTTCATTATTCTTTAACCATTGCTCAGGCAGGCATACTATGCTCGCTTTTTTCTTTCCAATCATTTCTAGCAATTTTGATACTTTGGATATTCCTTCACTGTTTGTTGAATATGTCCGTGTTTGAATTAATCCTACTTTGAGCATAATTTCATTAATTTAATTGAATAATTATAGGTAGTCAAGTAATACTTTTTTTGTTGATCTGTATCTGTGCTTGATTTTGATTTGACCTAAACTCTACATTAAATCAACAAAAATTCAAAATTTTACTATCAATCAATGCGCATCCGCCCTTACGAAAAAAATGATAGTAAAACAAGAAAAATTACTCAATTATGTCAATTAAACTTGTTAATCATCGATTATCCGACCAATGGGGAAATTCTCTCTATTGGTACATGTAAAAAAAGTAGAGATCTTTGGCTTCAAATCATTTGGTTTCAAAAACACCACAGTACAATTTGAACCCGGATTGATCTCTATCTCTGGACCTAACGGTTCAGGAAAAAGCAACATTCTTGATGCAATAATTTTTGCAATGGGTGAAAACAAACCCAAAGTTATGAGAGTCGATAAATTAAGATCATTGATTCATGATATTGAAGGGGCACGACGTGGCCCAAAAATGGCACGATCAAGTGTGCACTTTGATAACTCTGATAGAAAAATACCTGTTGATTCAGATAATGTTGAAATCACAAGAGAACTGGATGATAAAGGTGAGAACACATACTATCTCAATAAAAAGAAAACAAACCGAAGTCATATCTTGGATCTCTTAGATGTGGCAAATGCTGGTTTGGGTCAACTCAATGCAGTTCAGCAAGGAACCGTAACAAGAATTTCAGAATTTACCTCTGAGGAAAAAAGAAAAACAATAGAGGATCTAGTGGGTCTCTCATATTTTGATGATAAAAAATCAGAATCTCTCAAACAATTGGATGATGCTGACAGACGTCTTGAAATAGCTCTGGCAAAAATGGGAGAAATTAAGAAGAGAATTGATGAACTAGAAGAAGAAAGAAACCAAAAGCTCCGTAGTGATTTCCTTCAAAGGGAGCTAAATAGGTACAATGCAATTAACGCTGCTAATAAAATGAAAGTAGTTTTAAGTCAAAAAACTGTCAAAGAGTCCTCATTACATGAAATTTCTTCAAAAATCAAAGGATTTGATGAGGAAAGGGCAGTCATTACAAAGGAAATTGAGGAGCTTGAGTCAGAAAAATCAAAATTAATGCATGAGGCAGATGTCTATAATCAAGCCAAGGCCTCAATTGATTCTGAGCTTAGTGACGCCATGCAACAATACGAAGTGTTCAACAGCGGAATTGTCGCATCAAATAAAAGAATGGAACAAATTGATTTGCGAATTCCGGAAATTAACAATGAACTCGATGCCGTTTCTGAATCACGTAATGGCATCGAATCCAAGTTAACACAAATTAAAGAATCTATTTCTGAAACTAATCAAAAAGTTAAGAAAGTTAATGATGATATGCAGGAAATTGATTCTATCCGAAATAAAATTTTAGAGGAGCAATCTCAAGCATCTGCAAAAAAATTAGAAATTGATAACAAGATAAAAAAATTAACTGACCAACTAAACGCCGCAAAAATTAAACTATCATCCACTATAAACGAAAAAGAAGAAAATGAAATTAAAATTAATTCAAACAATGCAAAATTTTTAGATATTGAAGGAGATGTAGCAAAATTAACTGGCTATGAAAAAAGATTAGAATCGATGTTGAACAATCACAATGCTACAATCACTGAACTGAAAACAAGAATAGATAAACTCAATTCAAAAAAATCTAAAATTCAAAAAGATACTGAAGAGCTGAATTTAATTCTGGAAAAATCAAGTAAGGCTGCACATCAATATGAAACAAAAATTAAAACTGTAAAAGGAATAATGCATGAGGATTATACTGTTGCAAAATTAAAAGAAGATGCCGATAAACTTGGAATTGAGGGATTAGTTTATGAGATGATTTCGTGGGAAAATAAATATGAAAGATCAGTCCTAGCAGCTAGTTCTGACTGGATTAAGGCAATTGTTGTAAATGATTTTGCAACTATGTTGGGAATTGCAGAGGCTGCACGTTCTCAAAACCTACCAAAATTGAAAATTATACCTCTTGATGCAATACCTAATTTTAAATTGAAATTACCTAAAGAGCAGGGCGTAATTGGAGTTTTATCTGATTTTGTTAAATGCAAAGAAGAATATGCTGCTCTCAAAACATTCTTGTTTGGTAATGTGGTTTTAGCAAATTCCCAAGAATCTGCCTATAAAATCTCCCAATTAGGCTACAAATCAGTCACCCTGGATGGTGAATTTTTTGAAGCAAAGGGAGGGGGAGTTGTTATTGATATTAACTCAAAAATCTCAAAATTAACTAAAATTATCTCACTCAGCTCCTCGATAGATGGATTGCTTCAATCCATCAGTCTTTTGAAAAAATACATTCTTAAGAAAAAATATACTTTAGAAAAAATTGATAACTCTATTCAAAATTATTCTGGAAGATTGTCTATTTCTGAAAAGTCTTCAGTATCTACAGATGAGAATTATTCTAATCTAAAATCTAGGATCTTATCTGCAAATAAAATGAAAGAACAGTTGACAGAACGAATCGGAGAACTCAAATTAAAAAATACATCATTAACTGCTGAATTATCCACCCAAGAATCTCATGTAGATTCATTAATCGAAAGAATTTCAATGGTTGAAGAAAACTATGCCAGTGGAGAACAAACCCGTATATCAAATGAGTTGACAAAAACAAATCAAAGAAAATCGGAAATTGAAAAATTACATACTACTATCATGAATGAATTTAGAGATAAGAATTCACAACTTGCTAACATTGAAGCAGAAGAAAACAGATCTAAATCACAATCAAAAAGCCTTCAAGAAGAAAAACTATCTTTAATTTCACAAAAAGAAGATTTAGAAATTAAAATTAAAGATCTGGCGAAAGAAAAAGAAATCAAACAACAAGCACTAGAAAAACTAAGAGAAAAAGAACAAGAACTTATTTCTACATCTGGGAGTTCTATTGGTCAAATTAAAGAGTATGATGATAAATTAAAAATCCTTACAGAAAAAAACCAACACCTCACAAAGGAAGTTAATTCTCTTGAAAGACAATCTGATTCAATTAATCGTGATTTGAGAGACCTTAATGAGACAGAAACAAAACTTCAGGGCCTTCTTGAGGCATTTGGGTTTGATTCTAACATGGAAACATTTGATGTTGAGCCCATCGTTCAGGGATTAAATGCAGAACTGGGTTCTCTAAATGCCCTTAATGCAAAAGCTCCTGAAACCTATTTGGAAGTCTCATATGGATACCGTTCAATGTCCTCTAGGAAGAATTCACTTGAAGAAGAACGTAATTCAATCGTTAAATTCATTGAAGGCATTGAAAAAGACAAACGACAAACATTCTTAGATGCATTTGACTTGGTGGATAAAGAAATTCGTTTAATTTTCAATAAAATGACTGGTGGAAATGCATGGCTTGAATTACAAAATGAAGATGATATATTCAATTCAGGAATTTCATATCTAATTCAGTTCAAAAACAAACCAAAAAGAGAATCCACATCTATCAGTGGAGGTGAAAAAACTCTTGCAGCTATTGTATTTGTACTTGCTTTACAAAAATTAAAACCATCTCCATTTTACTTGTTTGATGAAGTAGATGCACATCTTGATGCCCCTAATGCCGAAAAACTTTCAAATATTTTAGAAGAAAGATCAAAAGAAAGTCAATTCATCATGGTGTCCTTGAAGGATTCTGTTGTAAACAAAGCCAAACTTATCTACGGTGTTTATCCAAAAAACGGTGTTTCACAAGTAATTACTTACAAAGACAAGAGAATGCCTTCTGTGAAGACTTCTTAATCTAATTCAACATAACATGCAAAAGAATGCTTCTCATCTATTGACTTAAGGTCTGGCTCCACTTTGCATTTATCCATAACATATGGACAGCGTGGTTGAAATTTACATCCTTCATCAATGATTCGTTCTGAATCTTTAATTCTAATTTTTTTTATTCGATTAAGATTCTCTGGATCAGGTTCAGAAATGGCATCAATTAATGCCTGAGTGTATGGATGTCTTGGTTTAAGCAAAACATCGTCAATCAAACCCATTTCTACAATTTTTCCAAGATACAAAATTCCAATCCTCTGACCAAAATACCTGGCAGTAGCCAAGTCATGTGTTATGTAAATAAATGAAATTTCATATTTTTTTTGTAATTCGTGCATCAGTTCTAACATTTCTGCACGAATAGATACATCAAGCATTGATACGGGTTCATCGGCTAAAATTATCTTGGGTTTAATAGAAAGGGCTCTTGCTAAAACTACCCGCTGTCTTTGACCTCCGGAAAGCATATGGGGATATTTTTTCATTATGTCTTCTGCGGGCTCAAGCTTGACTTCTTGCAGTACCTCGATCACTCTTTTTTTACGCATTTCTTTATTTCCAATTTTATGAATTTCAAGAGGCTCTGAAACAATATCTGCAATTTTCATTCGAGGGTTTATCGAGTCATATGGGTCTTGGTGAATCATTTGGCAATTCATTCGAATTTTTTCTAAGCTTTTTTGATCATTTTGTATTTCTTGACCATCAAAAATAATTTTGCCTGAATCTGCTTCTATTGATTTTAAAATTAATT
>JBMSGE010000052.1:0-9041 GCA_049414205.1 Nitrosopumilaceae archaeon | reverse complement strand
CCCATGTGCAAAGTTTAGCCATTAAAGAATCATAAAATGGAGAAACAGTACAACCAGGATATAGATAGGTATCACACCTTACACTAGGGCCAGCAGGGATTGTTACATCAGGTACAGGACCAGTTGATGGAGCAAAGTCCAAAAACGTATCCTCAGCATTAATTCTACATTCAATTGCATAGCCATTCATTTTAAGATCTGATTGTTTGAATGGAAGTGGTTCTCCGTTTGCAATATCAATTTGTAATTTAACAAAGTCCAATCCTGAAACCATCTCGCTGATAGGATGTTCTACTTGCAATCTAGCATTAATCTCAATAAAATAAAATTCACCGTTATCGGCTCTGAGAAATTCTGCTGTGCCAAGATTAGTGTAATCAACTGCTTCTGCTGCTCGCACAACTATTTCGCCAATTTCTTCTCTTTTTGCTTCATCCACTACAGGAGACGGTGTTTGTTCAATTAGTTTTTGGTTTCGTCTTTGAATAGAGCACTCTCTCTCAAAGATATGGACAGCATTACCATGTTTATCTCTACACATCTGATATTCAATGTGTCTTGTTTTTTCTAAGAATTTTTCAACAATGATGGCAGATTTTCCAACGGCAGCTATAGATTCAGATGTTACTGTTTCAAAACCTTCACGTAATTCTTTGTCATTTGTTACAATTCTAATTCCTCTACCACCACCACCATAAACTGATTTTAACATGACAGGGTATCCAATATCATTTGCAACTTTTGCTGCATCATCTGCATCTTTTACTAATCCAGGACTTCCAGGAACTGTAGGAACTTTTGCTTTTAACATTGCAGCCTTACATTCCATTTTATCTCCACAGAGGTTCATGGATTTTGCTGATGGTCCAATGAAATTGATTTTATTTTTTTCACAAAGGTTTGCAAAATCGTCATTTTCTGATAAGAAGCCATAACCAGGATGAACAGCATCTGCACCAGATGATAACATAACATCAAGAATTTTTTCTTGGTTAAGATATGATTTTGCAGGAGCTGCTTCTCCAATATGATATGCTTCACTTGCTTGTTTTACATGAAGTGAATTGTAATCTTCATCCGAATAAACTGCTACTGTTTTAATTCCTAATGCTTTGCATGTTTTGATTACTCGTAATGCAATTTCTCCTCTATTTGCGATAAGAACTTTCTCTATCATATCACTCACAGGTTTATGTTTCCATGTTTTCTTGGAAGTTGTTTTTCTCGTTTATTAGCAAGCATTTCAAGAGCTTTAATCAACATAGGTCTAGTTTCTGCAGGATCAATCACATTATCAACTGTTCCATGTGATGCAGCAACGTAAGGATTTTCAAATTTTTCTGCGAATTCATCTATTAGTTTCTTTTTGAAAGACTCAGGATCTTTAGCGTCTGCAAGTTCTTTTCTATACATTATTTTCACTGCAGCCTCTGCTCCCAAAACTGCACATCGAGCAGTTGGCCAAGCATAATTTACATCGGTCCTGAGATTTTTACTTCCCATTGCAATGTAAGCACCTCCATAAGCCTTTCCAATTACCAGAGTGATTCTAGGAACAGTTGCCTCACAATAAGCATACAGAAGTTTACTTCCGTGCCTAATGATACCATTATGTTCCTGATTTGAACCAGGCATGTATCCGGGAGTATCTACTAGAGTGATTATGGGTATGTTGAATGCATCACAGAATCTAATGAATCGTGAAGCTTTGTTTGAAGAATCGATGTCAAGTGCTCCTGCAAGATGCATTGGTTGATTGGCAACAATCCCGACAACTTTACCATTCATTCTTCCATATCCTACAATAACATTTGGTGCAAACAATTCATGAATTTCAAAGAATTGATTATTATCAACAATTGAGTTTATGATTTCTTTCATATCATATGGCTGTAGTGGATTGTCAGGAATAATATTGATCAAGTTATGATCCAGTCTATTTGGATCATCATCTGTTTTTTGTTTTGGTGGTTCTTCTGTATTATTTTGTGGTAGAAATGAAATTAATTTTTTAATGTAATCCATACATTCGTATTCATTTTGAGCTACAAAGTGTGCCACTCCACTTTTAGTTCCATGTGTCATTGCTCCACCAAGATCATCAAATGAAATATCTTCACCTAATACTGTCTTTACAACATCAGGTCCTGTAACAAACATGGTTCCTGCTTTTTCAACCATGATAACAAAATCAGTCATTGCAGGAGAATACACAGAACCTCCAGCTGATGGACCAATACTTGCAGTAATTTGAGGAATTACACCTGAAGCTAGTTGATTATGATAAAAGATATCTGCAAATCCGTCAAGACTCATTATACCTTCTTGAATTCTTGCACCACCTGAATCCATTATTCCTATAATTGGACATCCAGTCCTAAGTGCATGATCCATTAATTTTGTAATTTTTTTGGCACCCATTTGACTAAGTGTACCACCTAAAACCGTAAAGTCATATGCAAACACAAAGATTTGACGCCCATTAACAAGTCCATATCCTCCAACAACGCCATCGGTGTAGAATTTCTTTTTCTGCATATCATATTCATGATAATGGTGAGTGGTTAATGGATCGACTTCGGTAAATGTTCCTTCGTCTAATAGTAAATCAATTCTTTCCCTGGCAGTTAATTTTCCTTTGTCATGTTGGGCTTTGATGCGATCTTGCCCTCCGCCCTGAGATGATATTTTTCTTCTCTTAGAAAATTCCTCAATTTTTTCAGAGTGCATCTTGCTTTCTAGGATAACCATCTACTTATTAATTTAGTTGAAAATAGTTTTTGAAGAATGAAAATAGAATTTTGCTGTTTGTAAAACTTTTATAAATTAACAAAAAATTGGTGAAGCAATTTCAGAAATACATTTAACTAAAGTAAAGTCGAATTATTCTATATGGTTTCAGAGATGAAAGCCAAGGTGATTTACACCCAGTTGTTAAAGGAAGATCTTGTCATTATACGAATTCTTCCAGACGAAGGCATGCCAGAGTATAAGACAGGTCAATTCCTAACCATCGGAGTCAATGTTCCTGCTGAAAATTATAAACTTGTTAGAAGAGCATATTCAATTGCATCTCATCCTGAGAACCGAGATTACTTTGAATTTGTAATAAGATGGGTAAGAAATCCTTTACCTGGACGTGTTACTACTATGCTTTTTTACGCTAGCGAAGGGGATGAAGTGAGATTGGGCTACCCTACAGGTGCTGCTTTACAAATTAATGAAAAACTTCCAAATGGTGAAAAAGACATGAGAAGGATAGTTTGTGTTGGTGGTGGAACAGGCCTTGCACCTTTCATAGCATTTGCAAACCATATGCACGATGTCGGAGATAAAAGAGAACTTGTGGTTCTTCATGGGGCAAGTTATGTTGATGAATTAAGCTATAGAAGATTACTAACGGATTTAGAAGATGAAAGTAAAAGAAGAGGACCTAAGGAATGGAATTTCAAATATAGAGCCGCTATAAGTAGACCTAAAGAATTCTTTAATCGTTCATGGAGTGGACATGTTGGTAGAGTAGAGTCTTTCTTTAAAGAAGGAAAAAATGGTTTATCTCCACTTGATGAAATGGTTGGAGAAAAATGTACTCCTGAAAATACTTACATCTACATTTGTGGCTATCAAGGAACCATAGATGGAGTAATTGAAAATACCAAAGCACGTGGATTTGTTACGGCTGACGACAAACGTGATGATGGAAGTTATGAGATAAGATACGAGTCGTACGGATAAAGTCTCAAAGTTCAATACATAAAATTCATTATTTTATACAGAAATAGTCTGCATCAAAAAATCTAATATTTCTGGCGGAGTATAAATTGCATCAAGGCTTCTTGGGAGTAGTCAATACCATGCTCCTCATCAGTATGCTTGCCAAATTCTTCTATTACTGCCTCTACTTCTCCTTCACTAACAAAATCACACTCAAATCCATAATCAGAGCATCTTAATCTTGCCATATTTTGGAAATTATCAGTGTACAATAAAAACTAAGATATTTTTTTGCATAAAAAATACGGTATAAAGTAAATTCTACTAAGGTAGATCAAAAATTGAATTAGTTTGAAATTTGCGTTTAATCAGATTTTTCGTCTAATTTTTTTGGTACAGATACAATACTCTGGGCCACTTTTTTTGTTAATTCTTCAATAATTTTTAATTTATTTTCATCCAGATCTCCAAGTTGTTCTATGGCTTTTTCTAGTTCTTGTTTTCTTATTGAGTCAACGGATGCAAGAACGTCAGATACTATTGGTTCTGCATTAATCCTTTTCATGGTGGCTTCAATTACCGGAACTTCCTTTGCAATTTGTTTTTCGATATCAGGAACTTTAGCCATTCTTAGGTTTTCATTTTCCTCAACCATTTCTATGATTTGATCTTTAAACATGAGTTTAACCCCAGCGATTGTTGAAACATTGTCTGCAACAGCCCTAGGTTCAGATACATCTAAAATTAAAACTCCTTTTTTCTTGGTTTCAACAATTCGTTTAATGTGTTCAGATTGTATGAGGAAGTAATCGGAAGTTGTTGCTACAAAAACTATTCCAAATTTATCAAAGCTTGGGAAGACATCTTCCCATTTGATTGGAGACCCTCCAAGAATTTTAGAAAAGCCTGTGGCTCTATCAAGGGTTAAACTAGTAACATCAAATGTGTAACCCTTTCTATTGAGAGCTTTGGCAACTCTTGCGGCAGATTCGCCTGTTCCAATTAATAGAATGGGTTTCTTTTTATCAATTCCTGCATTTTCTTCAGCAATTTTAACTGCGATATCTCCTAAGGATACAACATTTTCTCCAATTCCTGTTGCTTCTCTTATTTGGGTTGCAACACGAATGCATGTGTCAAAAAGCTTGTTCAAAACTCTGCCAGATGTTTTGGATTCTTTAGATTCTGCAATTGCTGTTTTTAATTGATTGAGAATTTCATTTTTACCTACAACAACAGAATCAAGTCCACATGCCAATTTTAGCAAATTACGATAAACTTCAGTACCAGAATAAATTTCCAAAGTTTGATCAAAGTGATCAATGTCCCACTGATCTAGTTCAGTTAGGGAAGTCCAGGTATCCTGAATTTGATTTATTACAAGACCTTTTGCCTCTGGTCTTCTTGCATCAGGAGAATCTCCAGTATCTAAATTAATTATTAGAAAAATTTCAACTCTACTTGCTGTTTGAACTATTACACATTCAGAAACATCAGAAATTTTTTTAAATTCATTTGCAGCTGCTTGGATATCTTTAAAAGAAAATCTTTCTAATTTGTGAATTGGAATATTTTTGTGAGTAAATCGTGCATTAATTATTTTAAAATTGCCTTCTGCCAAACCAAACACCTTATTTACCTAATTTGCTCCTTCCACCTTTTGCAGTACGAAAAACATTCATTCCCAGATTATAGTTTTCAAAAAGATAATCAATTGTTTTTAGATCTTCTTCTGCTTGATGAATCTCTTGTTTACTAGCATCAGGGTCTCTTTGTAATTTTGCAAGTTTTTCTTCAATTTCGTCTCTAAATGATTCAATTCCACTTTCGTAATTTGATTCTCCGCGATACTCTGGACTAAGCATGTGTTGAGGTTCATATTTTGGAGTTTGATCTGTAGGTATTTCCACTCGTCTAGAAATTTCATCTTGCTCCTCTGCAGTTAGAATGGGTCTAGGAGGGGCCAATTGATCTTTACGAAGGAAAAATTCTGGCTCACCCATTTCTCGGCGGAAAATTTGTTCTACAAATCGTTTATTGGTAAAAGAGTCACTGACTTTTTCAACTACTGCTTCTTTTGCTGCTTCTTTGTATTCTTCTTCTAGTGCCTTTTGAGCTGCCTCTTTTGCAGCCCTTGATCGTTCTGAAGCTGCTTTAGCCTCAGCGTCTGCAATTGCAGCTAATTCGGATGCAGTCATGCCTGATTTTTTAGATTCACTAGTTTTTGGTGTCTCCTTTTCTTCTGTTGATTCTATTTTTTCATCTGCAGTAGTAGGAGTTTCTTCGGCTTTTGTTTCTGGAGTCTCGATAGTATCTTCTTTTTTCTCCTCAGACATCAAAAAATAGAATAATTGAGTAGAATTTTAAGCTTTTAGAATAATTTTTTGATCTGTAGTAGGAGAGAGGGAATATTTCTCGGTTTTCTAGGATTTGAGATTCAATAATGGGAGTTTTTTCTTTATTGATTTTTGATATGATATGAATGGAGTTTTTTCTTCACTGCATTTTTTACAAATGCATAGTTGGGAGACTTTTTCTATATTACAATTATCTTGAAATTCACAATTTTGACAACCTGCAGGCCCGTTGCAAATAGCACATCTAAGTTCTTTAACTTCTGCACATTTTTCATGTTTTACGCCAAGTCCTTTTGCCCACAACCCAATTTCATTTACTTCGATCTTTTCATTACAAACAATACATGTTCCAGGAAATTTCATTGGGATTTTTCTCCAACTCATTTTATTAACTCCATTTCTTTTTCAATAATATCACCAAAGGTTTCTTCCAGTTCTAATTCTAATTTCTTATTTTTCATACAGAGTAGAACATATGGTAAACAAATTGTAGCCACAGCACTTGCTGAAAGGTGTAAGTTTTTAGCCAAAATTAATGATAGTGATTTTATTTTTCTTCCATCCCATCTAATTCTGTTTAATAGTGGCCACGATAAATTGTATTGTGTATATCTGATTCGGTCATCTTTTTGATAAAGTTCAATCAATATGTCATTTAGATAACGTAATAATCTCCAGTTTTGAGTTTTCATTATTTTTCCATATAAAACATCAGCCCTTGAAATAACTTCCAGATGTTTTGCAAGTGTTTTGCTTTCTAATTTACTTGTAATTATGCTAGAGTAAAAAGCATCTATCTTTTGTCTGGGTTCAATTTGCATAGAGTACAAAACTCCTCGAGCCTCATCAATGGAATTTGCTTTGAAGAATGCATTAACTCCATCTTCAACATTAATGCTCTCAAATGATTTTTCAGTTTGAGGATTAAAGCCAGTAACTAAAGATTGTGCCAAATTGATCATAGAGCGAATATCTCCTCGTGATTTGTCTATCACTTTAATTACTGCACCTGGACTAAGTTTTGCAGTTTCTTTTGTTAGGATATTTTCAAGGTAAATTCTCAAAAGACGTGGAGGGATGGGTCTAAAAGAAATTGTTTTTACAACTTTTTTGATGCTTTTCATTTTATCAGAATCATCAGTGTTGGCAGCCAAAACAATTGGAACTGTAGGTTCTTTTAGAATTTTAATAAGAGCCTCTGCTCCTCCGTAGTCACCTCTACCATGAATTCCATCTACTTCATCTACAAATATCATGGGAGCGCCAAGAATGGTGACATTCCCCAACACTGGTGATAGAATTTCATTAATTCGAGATTTACTTCGAACATCACTTGCGTTAAGTCCAATCATATCATACCCAAATTGTTTTGCTGCAAGGTATGCAATAGTAGTTTTACCAATTCCTGGAGGGCCGATTAAAAGTAGTGGTTTGGTTCCTTTTTTCCATTTTGTAAACCACTCTACTATTGCTGATCTTGATTCCTCATTTCCGACCATGTCAGAAATATTTTTTGGTCTGTGCTTCTCAGACCACATCAATTTTATCACTTTGGAAGTTTGGATTCAAATTCGGACCATTTGTTTGCTTTTTGTAATTTGTTGTACCAAAATTGGTTATAGTGCTCTACTGTCAAAAATAAAAATTCCAAAAATTCTTTATGTGAAAAATCTTCAGGAAGCAACTCTATTGCAAGACGAGCGTCTTTTAGATACAAATTACTTTTCTCTAATGTAATATCAAATCCTTTTTTGACGTCTTCAGCTAAAAGAGAATAGTATAATGGCCAAGAAGGAATTTTAACAAATCCATTTTTTATAGAATCTTCAATTTCATTTCCACATCCAACTCCTTCAGCAGCTTTTGCCATTCCCAAATAGAAAATCTCTCCCAATGGACGTTGTGCAAGTGCCATGTTCTTACCTGCAGTGCCCATGACAGATCGGTATTTTTTGTAGGAAAGTGTCATTTCTTCTTCAGTGATTTGAGTTGGTTTTGATTTTAATTCCTCATCAAGATATTGTCCAATTCTGGCATCCTTGAATCCTGCTTCAAATTCATCAAGAACTAAATCCCCACCTTTTGATATTTTATCACGCGCTAATTTCAAAATATACGGATTCATCAATTTGTAATCATCAAGATACTCTAGGTCTTCATCTTTGTCTACGATTCTATCCATAGGTTCACTTAGATCAATTGCCAAAATGTGTCCTTCAACAATATCTTGTTTTAATTGCGGATCTTTTTCCCCTCTGTATTCTGCTGCGCCATCAAATAATGCGTTAAACACAGGAAATGTCATTTTAACGAAATTGGAATTGAGAATTCTTGTAACTCTATCTCGTACTACCTCAATGTCTTCCAATTTTGATTTTATCGGATCAATTTCAGAGGAATTTAGAATAATTTCGGTAGAACCTACTTCATCTGCAAAAGCCTGTTGTGTTGAGTTTGGGGAAGGATCTGACTTTATTTCATTGTAAAGGCCTTGTGCAAATCGCTCTGCAAAATTAGGGAATTCTTTTTCAGTTTCCTCTTTGTAATGATTGAAAAGTTTGTACCCCTTTGATTTGAAAAGCCCTTGCTTCATTATTTGTTTTCCAGGTTTTGTACTCATCAAAGCTTCTTTGCTTACTACTGATTGATCTTTACCGCTCACAAGGGAAAGCTGCCATATTGTTATTTATGCTTTCAAGTTGTCAAAACATCTTTCACTTAAATTACGAATAATGAGATTAGGATCGATGGAAGTAATTGATGTTCTTCGCGATGTTTCAAAAAAAATTTATGAAAATGTAAAAGATTTAGCTGGAACTGAAGATGCTGCAGGAGATTTTGGAAGAGGTGCAGGTGGAGACATTTCACGAAATATAGACATTATTGCCGAAAAGACCGTTTTAGATTATCTTAAAGAGATTAATTTTCCGTGTGTAGTTTTGGGAGAAGAATGTGGAAGAGTAGAATTAT
>JBMSGE010000051.1:0-9054 GCA_049414205.1 Nitrosopumilaceae archaeon | reverse complement strand
TCAGATGAATCTGAGGCTCTAGTATCTGCAATAAAAAAGGTTTCAAATTTTTGAAAATTGTTTGAATCTAAATAATTAACATTAACCTCTACATCATACGTTCCTCCAGGTACAATATTTTGTCGAACAAAATAATTCCCCTCCCAATAACCTCTAGTATCTGTTTTTCCTGAAAACTTTGTTAACTCTTCATCAAGCTCATTTTTCAATATAATATTGATGTCTGCTTGGTCTATTGCACCTAAACTTTGATGGAATTGTGGTTTTGGATTGATGGTTTTATCAAACACCTTTATTTCTAAATCATAGACATCATTCCAAAATGTTCTGATATCTTGCCTAACCAACACAATAATTTCAGGAGAAATGGGTCTGTCCATACTTTTCTCATTGGAACCTTCCTGAGAAATTGAAACTAGTCTTATTGGTTCAAACACAGTACCGCCAATCAAATAACTATTGATTAAGAAATTTCCATTTTCTATTCCTTTAGCGTAAATCAAAATATTCTCAGAATGAATAACAAAAGAATTCCCCATAATCTTTGTTCTAGGCTGTGTAATTTCCATTATGCTGTCTCCAATTGCCAATAAACCTGATTCTAATACAGGAATCATTCGTTGTAACTTTGTATATTGATTCTGTCCAAACTCTAAAGTTAGAACAATCTCAGAATCCTCAGAATCTGCTACAATAGTTTTATTTTCAATATCGGCAACCCCAAAAACTGATGCTGGAACTAAAAACAATGAAAATAACAAAATAACAATTATTCCATTCATACCCACGTTAAAACTTCACAAGTTCGTTTAAAAATTTTTAAAATCATCTGATTGATTCAAAAATTGAATATATTGATAGATTTTTAATTACTCAATTTCTTAAGATTGTCAAGTTATGATTATTGTTATTGAGGGTGGTGACCAAGCAGGTAAAAAAACCCAAACTGAATTATTATTCAAAGCACTAAAAAAAAGAAAGATTAAGGCTACTACCTTTAGTTTTCCTGATTATACTACACCTGTAGGTAAAGAAATTGCAAAATATTTGGGCGGTAAAAGAAAATTCCCTCCTCAAACCATTCACTGCCTTTTGGCTGCAAATAGATGGGAAAAATTAAACGAAATTTTGAAAGCTCAATCAAAAAATTCAGTCTTGATAATGAACAGATATTATCAATCTAATCTTGTATATGGATTAGCCAATGGTATGAAACAAAGTTGGCTAGAAAATTTAGATGCAGGCCTTCCAAAGGCAGACCTAGTTATTTTACTAGATGTTTCTCAACAAGAATCATTTCATAGAAAGAAAACCAATAGAGACAAGTTTGAAAAAAATAAAGATTTTCTCAAAAAAATTTCAAAAATTTATCGAACCACTGCTAAGAAAAAACGATGGAAAATTGTTGATGCAACTAAATCCAAAGAAGAAGTACATCAAGAAATATTGAAAATCTTTTCAAAGAAAATAGGATTATGAGAAAAAATTATCTGGACATAATTGATCCAATTCATGATTTTATTCGTGTTTATGACCACGAACTAAAAATTATTGATAACCCTATTTTTCAAAGATTAAGAAGAATTAGACAACTCTCTGGAGCTCATCTAACTTATCCAGCAGCTCAGCATACAAGATTTGAGCACTCATTAGGAGTTATGCACATTGCAAGTCAAGCAGGTGAAGCATTAAGAGAAAAAGGAATTCTAAAAAAAGAAGATATTGAACAACTAAGACTTGCAGGACTTTTACACGATATAGGCCATGGACCCTTTTCTCATCTGTTTGAAGAAATAATTCAAAAGAAAAAAATTTCACATGAAGATTTTGGAAAGAATTTAATTATAAAATCTGTAATTGGTGATACTTTATCTCAAAATGGTTATGATAAAAAAACTATTACAAAAATTGCATTTGGTGACTCTAAACTTCAATATCTAAATGAAATTGTATCAGGCGCACTAAGTGCAGATATGATGGATTATCTTTTACGTGATGGATATTTTACAGGAGCAGAGCATGCAAAAATTGATCATAAACGATTAACGCAATCATTAGATGTTCACAAGAAAAAACTAGCATTAGAAAAATCTGCACTATATTCTTTTGAATCTATGATGCATTCTAGGTACCAAATGTTCAAAGCAGTTTACTTTCATAAAACAGTAAGAGCAGCTGAAGTGATGTTATTAGAAGCACTACGATTATCTGATGATGAATTTGGATTTACCTCGTTTAACCTAAATGAATACATAAAACTCACTGATGAATACGTATTATCCATCCTCCTTTCCTCAAATACTCCGAAACTTAAAAGAGCAAAAAAATTTGCAGAAGACTATCAAAACAGAAATTTGCTAAAATGTGTTTACGAGAGAATTCTAACTAGTAAAAATCTTTTAGAAAAAACCAAAACAAATGAAATTAGATCCTCTCTTTCTAAAAAATCCAAAGTAGATGAAAATGAAATATTTGTTGATAGTTCTGTTACACCATCAATTCCTCTTGCCCCATCCAAAAAGGAATCAAAGCAAATTATACTGATTACAAAAGAAAATGGCAAATCCCAGGCACAAGAAATGCCCATTTCAGAGATTCCTGTAGTTTCTGCGATATCTGGATTCATGAATATTTTGAGAGTTTACACTCCTCAAAAAACAAGAAAAAAAGTTGAAATTGCCGCAAAATCAATCTTGGGTGACCTAAAATAATGAAAAAAAGAATTGTAATCAAACTTTCAGGACGTGTATTTGGCATGGATAATGTAAAAGTCTTAAAAGATTATGCTGCATTTTTGGTGAAAATTAGTAAAATATGTCAGCCAATAGTAATTGCAGGTGGTGGAAATATTGCAAGGCACTATATTTCTCACGCAAGATCTTCAGGAGCTGATGAATCTACACTAGATGAGCTAGGAATTGAAATTTCTCGATTAAATGCCAAACTCTTGATTTATGCATTAAAAAACAAAGCATACTCTCATCCTCCCACTACTCTACAAGAGGTAAGACATGCAGTTGATGATGGTCTAATTGTGGTAACTGGAGGTTTGCATCCTGGGCAAAGTACAAACGGAACAGCCGCACTGATTGCTGAAAAGATCAAAGCTGAACAATTTCTCAATGCTACAGATGTTGATGGAGTTTATGATATGGATCCAAACAAAAACAAAAAGGCAAAAAAATTCAAGCAAATTGAGTTAAAGAATCTAAAGAACATGCTAGTACATGAAGATTCTGTTGCAGGAGGATATGACCTTATGGATATTGTTGCCTTAAAAATTATAGAAAGATCTAAAATAAAAACTAGAATTTTAAAGGCAGATACTAAAATTATTGAAAAAGCAATTAAAGGCTCAGATGTCGGAACAAAAATTGTTTTATCTTAAAATTTTATTCTGAAGATTCATTTTGAATAGTTGGTCTATCTTCAGTCCAAATTTTTATGCTTGATTCGGGGTATTCAGGCACGCCAGAATCCCTTAATTTTTGAAAAATTTCAAGGGCTTCATTTTTTTCTACTTTCTTTGATTGAGCCTTTGTATATCCATCCTTGTCTACAATAACTGCTACATATCCCTCTTCTGATTGAATCACGGCAGTAAAATCTTCATCTCCAACTGGAAAGAACTTTCCGTCAATTTTTTTAGTAGTTAGAGTAAGCATTCCAAATCCTGCAACATCAAACAATTTCATCTGAGATTTACTAGCTCTAATTTTACCTTGTTGGACGGCCTGAAAATACTGCACACGAAATTTTCTTCATAATGGTATAATAACTATCTCAACATTTAAGATATCATAATGGTAAGTGGTATTATTGAATCCTAAGATATTTGTCATTGCGGCAGTTGTGGTTCTAATCGGAATAATAGGTGTTATTTATGTCTCAACCTCAACTAGTGATACTTTTGATGAGGGTTCAACCCAAGAAAATCAAAACCAAGTAGAACCAGTAAATATTGAATTAGAAAGCGTTGAAATCTTACAAGTTTCAGAAAGGGCAGCTATTTTAGAAATAAAGTTCAAACTTGATAATCCCAATTCCCGCTCAGTTATAGCTCAACAATTGAAATATTCACTTTATTCCTCAAGCGGTTCTGAAGAATACAAAATCACATCTGGTGAAATTGGCAAAAGACCTGAAGGAATGGTTGATGGATCAAACTATTACACATTGCTAAGTAACAATTCAATTGTCCTAAAAGACAAGATTACCCTAAAGTCACCAGGAAATTCTCCTGAATTAATGTCGATTCTTGAAAGTAGTAATCCAAGCTGGAGGGTAGAAGGTGATGTTTTCTTTAATCTCAGTTCAATGACCAGTGGCCAAGAAAATGAGATTCATTTTGAATTATCAAAATAATCACAGTTATTGTATCATAAAATTTCAAAATTATGATAATTTGTTTTTAGGGCAAATTGATTGACAAAGTTATAAAAGCCCGTACAGTTGTTTTTTAACAAATGGCAGAAGCAGGTATGGCAGCATATGGCGCAGCAGCAGGGGTAGCAATTGCCTTGGCAGTTGTATGCTTTGCATTACGTGGTAAAGGACATCCTGAACCACTGGATTAAACAAAGGAAATCAATCCTTTACAATATTTTTAATTTAGTTTTCCTTAGATAGCCCTAGCATTTCAGCTAAGGAAAGTTGCTTGGAGATCTTTTTGCTGATAAAGCATCTCTGATAATACTGGCAATCCAAACAACTCAGTGAAGGCTCCAAAACTGGGGTTTTTTGTGCATTTAATAGATCATTCAAAACCCTCACTCTTCTAATTACTTCCTCAAACATTTTTTTGTCTCGAGTAAGAGAAAAAGTAAACTCTTCTCTTTCACTTGTAATGTAGATAATCATCCCATCTGGTTTATCATAAATCCAGAGGCACGCATTTAGATAAAGAAGATCATTTGCCTGAGGAGATTCTGGAATCTCTTTGTTGGATCTAAATAATATAATAATGTCATCAAGAATCATATCTGATTGTCCCTTCAATTTAATATCGTCAATCTCAAAGATTTTGGGTTCACTTCCATACTCTAATTTTCTTAGCAAACCACTAGTTAGATCATTGAATCCTCTCCTTTCAACCTCTTTTGAGTCTGTTCTATCATAGTAGGATTTTCGTAAACATTGGACTACCTCCTGAAGATGGATTGTATTGTAGTCATCAGCATCAATGTCAATTTCTAATTCCTTTCCTATGGAATCAATAGCATTTTTGATAATGCTTCTAAAGTCTCTATCTCCCATCATGATAAATCACTTAGAAAATAGATCCTTATAGGTTAACTCATAATTTTTGTGAGGAATTTTGAAATCCTTCCAGAGAAGGCAAAAGCCACAAAATGAGTACTAAATCCTAACACTGCTCCTAACACCAAGTTTCCGGTTCCATAATAAATTCCAAGAAATATGCCAAGAGCAGGAATTGTGAAAATCATAGCTAAAAACGTGCTTATCCAAATTGTATTGATTATAACTTCAGGAGGTACTTTCTTTTTTTCAGAAGGAGAGTTTGCCATCTTGAGGCTAATCTTCTTCTAGGATTAATTTTGACATTGTAGTTTCCGTTGGTATTTTTTGTTCTACAGCATATGCAATTGCTGACAGATTTCTTACCTCATATGCAGTCAATTTTGTAATGCCAATAATTGTAGCAAAACTGAACATTTTTGTAAAAGATCTCAATGAGGATTGATACATTTCCAGTTCAAACTTTCTCTCAAATTCAGATATTGCATCTAACTCATTATCAGCTTCTGGAATTAGATTTTTGTATCTGGTACTTGCTAACTCATTGAAGGCATCTTTGATTGATGCAGCTCCGATCATTCTGCTGATTAAATCTCGAGATGCAGTAGGAGTAGTTGATGCAATCAAATCTTGAATTTGTTCTTCTTCTAGGCCCCAGAATTTTCCTCTGATAGCACTTAACAAGTTGTAAAAGTCAATCTCCATTCCAATTAGTTTGATAACTTCTCTGGCTCTGCTATTTTTTATGGCACGACCCAATTCCTGGTACAAAATTTTATCAAAATAAATGTCAAAAATTTGCATATTCTTTTTTTCATTATATAGAGTAACAGCTTTTGTAATTTCTTCTCCGAATTGACTTGAGTTTAAACTCGCTACTGTTTCTTCTAGATCTTTTGCAACTAGTGCCTTGACTACGATGTCTCTTTGTTTGATTAACTCCTCGGCATGCAAATTAATGTGAGCCTCCATCTCTTCTTGGGATTTTCCTAAAACCTTACCCTTTAGAACTGATTTCAAATTTGAAATAATAAATTTCAAGAAATATGCATTGAAAATACTCTTATCTCCAGACAATTTAGCAATTGAATAATGAACATCAGCTAAATGACCTCTCAAGGCGTTTTCAATTTTTTGTGAAGTATATGGTTTTTGAACATCTGATACGGATTCTGCATAAATTGTGTTTTTTATTCTAGTCATCAATTCCTCTAAATCTCTAGATTCAGCTAATGTTTGAAAGTCGGCTTTCTTTAATAATTGGCCTCTTTTACTGTATGACTTTACAGAGGCATAGACATTCTTAGAGCCCATTTCAATGGAACTGATTATGTAACTGATTTTAATGTTTGGCGATTTATTCCTAAATTACATAATTTTCAAGTAATTTTGTTGAGAAACCTAATGGCATCTTCTTTTTCTTGTTTTGATAGTTTCAAGAATGCCTCCAAAATCTCCTTTTGTATGGTAAGTGACTCATCAGGAATACTCTGTAATTTTGCTAGATCAAAAGGGAGGAGATCTTTAATTTTGTCATCGCAAAATGCCTTTACATATTTCTGAAAAATTGAGTTTGTGAAATTTGGACTTGATTTGGAAAGATTAGTGAGGATTTTTGCAAATTCATTTTCTTTTGAATCGGCATTTGAGAAAAACTCTGAAAGTAATTTTTCCTTATTTTCAATCTCTTTTATGGACAGGGCAATCAAAATTCCCTTTCTTGTTAGATGGTAAAATGGAATTCCTTTTTCCTGAAGGGCTTTTGGACCTCTTTTGAGAGGCAATCTTCCATGCTCTTCTGCAATCCCCATAGGAAGCAAAATTTCATCAAGATCTCTGAAAATTCCAGAATAGATATTCTTCCAAACTATTCCTTGCCCCTTTGCAATTTTTTGAGAAATTCCAGTCCTAGTCCTTTCTGCAGGATTTGCTTGACTGGATAAAATCCGTATAATTGATCTCTGCCTTATAGCCTCACCTGTAAGGCTATTTTCTTTTGTCTTGAAGGTATCAAATATTGATAATTTTGTGTCTGATTTTACCTTCATGTCTTACACCGTAACATAATTTTCATTTTCTATGATAATATAAAATTAAACTAAAATATAATAATTTACAAATTTAGCAATTCTGTGGTCTCAACCCTTAAATAATTTTCAATTTCGATTAAAACAATGAATTCTAGGAACCACAAGTATGCTCTATTACTTGTGGCCGCAGTAGCCATAACCGCAACTGGTGCAATGACACAAGCATTTGCACAATCAGTTGATGATGGTATGGACGGATATGTTAAAGGAACCAGTGGAATTTACACTGGAAATCCAAACGAATGTTGGTATGATGATGGCGAAGGTAACATGCTGCCCTGTCTAATTGACACAGGTGACACAGCATGGATGCTTACAGCAACATCAATGGTACTACTCATGTCTCCAGGAGTCGGATTCTTTTATGGCGGTTTAGCCAGATCAAAGAATATCGTCAATGTACTTGGTATGACCCTTGTAGTAATGGGATTAATGTCAGTACAATGGGTTCTCTGGGGATATTCTCTAGCATTTGCACCAAACGCAGATGAGGGAGCTCAAATGTTCATGGGAAGCCTTGATTATGCAGGATTCAACATGGTCTCACCATTTGCACCGTTAGGTGAGGTAGGTCCATGTGGAGATACATGGTCAGCAGCTTACCAAATGAACGCGATGGTCGAAGGAGATTATTGTAGTCAAGGTTGGCCTGGTACAGTTCCACACCAACTATTCGCAATGTTCCAAGCAACATTCGCAATTATCACACCAATTCTAATTATTGGTGGTCTAATTGACAGAATCAAGTTTAGCGCATTAGTCATATTCGTACTTTTATGGGGAACGTTTGTCTACGATCCAATTGCACACTGGGTCTGGGGAGGCGGCTTCATAGGTGGAGGTGCACTGGATCTTGATCCAGAACTGTATCCATATCATGCATTAGACTTTGCTGGTGGTACTGTAGTACACATTTCTTCGGGATTCGCTGCATTGGCAGGTGCCTTGGTTCTAGGTAGAAGACTAGGATATGGAAAGGTACCAATGGAACCACATAACATTCCTATGGTAGTCCTCGGAGCAGGAATACTCTGGTTTGGCTGGTTTGGTTTCAACGCCGGAAGTGAGGTAATGGTAGATGGTATTACCGTAAGTGCATGGACTGTTACAAATACAGCAACAGGTATGGCAGCAGTTACTTGGGTATTAGTGTCATGGGCACATACAGGAAAACCAAGTATTGTAGGAGCTGCATCTGGCGCAGTAGCAGGTCTAGTAGCAATTACTCCAGCTTCGGGTTTTGTTGGTCCAATGGCGGCAATTATTATCGGCATTTCAGCAGGTACAATTTGTTATGGTTGTATTGCCTTCAAGAACGCAAGAAAGTGGGACGACGCATTAGACGTATGGGGAGTCCACGGAATGGGCGGTCTTACAGGTGCTATCCTAGTTGGTACACTAGCTAGTCCACACATTTGGGATACTGGCGGTGATGGTACTGGCGCATGGACTGGTACTGCAGAAGGTATGGAACAGCAAGCAATCAGCATTATTGCTGCTGCAATCTCAATAGGCTATGCCTTTGGTGTAACTATTGTAATCCTGAAAGTAATGGATGCCGTTTGGCCTGGCGGAATCAGAGTCACTCCAAAAGAAGAGGAGATTGGTCTCGATTTGGCACAGCACGGAGAAAGAGCATACGTAAACGAATAGAAAATCCTTTTTCTTTTCTTCTTTTTATTATTCAATCCAAATCAATTTACAC
>JBMSGE010000050.1:0-9147 GCA_049414205.1 Nitrosopumilaceae archaeon | reverse complement strand
TCTAATTTTTTATCAAAATTTTATTTGAAAATCTAAATGCTACAAACGCCCCAATTACTCCCATAATGATTGCAGGAATAATTGTAAATTGTATGACTTGGGGCATTAACTCAAAGTATGTATGGTAAATCATACTTGGAGATACTAATTTCCCAAGAAGTAATTCATTATACGTGTACATTATGTACGGATAATACACCATGTAAAATCCAGAACCTAAAATCCCTCCCGCCACAAATGATGCTTTCTTGATTTTTCTAAATGACACAATCAAGTCTGCCATTACAATTGGAATCAAATTCATCGAATAGAACTCTACAGACTCTAGCAGGGCAAAATTAGGCACAATTGCAGTCATTCCATAGATTAACAAGAACACTCCGCCAAGAATTGTGATTACTCCAGGTTTGAAATTTGATAGTTTTGCAGTGGTAATACACATCAATGAAATAAAAAATGGATATGCAACTGTTGCCATTACAAATGCAAAGGTTGGCTCAGGATTAAATTCAAAATAATCTGTATTTGAAAATGGTAAGGACAATGAAGAAATCACTCCAGAGCCTGCAAGCCAAACAGGCAAAGTTGCTAAAACTAGTAAATAGTCTGTAAATTTATTTTTAGAATTTCTGTTTTGCAAAAACCTAGAAATTCCAAACATACCACCTAAACTACAAAATAACATTCCTCCAAGCAAAGTAAAATGTGGTGGACTAAGTAATCCATCTAGACCAAAATTAGAATGCCATACAAAATCAAATGGACCTGCACCTACAAGCAAAAAAATTCCAAGAAACTTTAGTCGAAGTGGTAATCTAAAAACTTCTTTAGAGTCTTGCAGATTTCTAAATCCTAAAAGTGAAATTGCAGATCCAATTAATCCAATTGCAACACCAGAATACATTAAAGCATGTGGTGGCGAAAAAAATGTTTCAGGTTTGTTTAGCAAGTGATTTGTAATATCCCAACTTCCACCAACTGTAACAAGCAAAATTCCAAAGCTTGCACAGATACTTCCAGCTAGAAAAATTATCTTAGACCTTTTCTGCAATAAACTAAGAGGCGTTTGTCTTATTTCCATTTTGATCTTCTTAGATTATCTTTAGAATATTAGGGATTAACATTTACTGTATATGCCAAAACATATTCATCTTGATGATCAAGCTGACCTTGAGTTGGAAAATGCGACAAAGAACTGGTGTGTGGAATATCAATTGATTTTAGGTACACTGTAAACAGCCCTGATTTTTCAGGAGTAATTTGAAGATCCATGAAATATTTTGTGCCTGGATGGACAGGCCTGTTCATGGCCTCAATTTGTGGGTATTGAGCCAAAACTGTTTCCAAACCTCCACTGTATTTTGCTCCTATCTCATCTCCAGGATTAATGTAAATTGGAGAATTTGAAAAATCATAACTTACAATTTTTACAATTCCATCAGTTTTCGTAAGGGTTGGAAAGGCAGCTGAGACAATGTGAATATCCCCATAGTCACCAATATTTTCAGAAATTGTGTTTATTCTAAATGATTCACCTAGTTTGATTTCGGTGCTTGAAATTTCTACTTCTAAATCAGGTACGGGAGTAAATTGCTCTTTGCCAAGAAATTTCTCAGGTAATACAAACACAGTCATTGTAAAGTAAACAGACAATGAAACAGCGACAATTCCAATTACAACTAGTTTATTCAATTAATTTGATGAGACTTTAACCGAATATTAAGAATAATCTTATTATACAATTTTCAATCAAATTTAGCATCTAATGCTTCCATTACGTGATGAGAATCCTCATCCTCCAGGTTTCAGACCAACAGTAACTTATGCCTTAATCATAGTTAATGTGGTTGTATTTTTTATCGAAGTAATTGCAACAGGGCAATTTCTTGAATTTTCAAATCAAAATGCTTTTTCATTGTTTTACAATTGGGGAGCAGTTCCAAACTGTATAACAGGCGCATCTGCATCGACAATTGACTTTGGTGCAGGACCACAAGTAATTCAGTGTCCATCAGAACCATATGTTTCTCTTCTAAGTTCTGTCTTCTTGCATGGTGGTGCTATGCATCTTGGTGGCAACATGCTGTTCTTGTGGATTTTTGGTGATAACATTGAAGCAAAATTTGGAAAAGTAAAGTATCTTGGAATTTATCTTCTATGGGGAGTTCTTGCAGGATTAATCCACATCATGGGAGATGCAACAAGTCCAATTCCTGCAGTAGGAGCTTCTGGTGCAATCTCTGGAGTACTTGGTGCTTACCTGGTAATTTTCCCAAGAGCAAGAATTCAGACCTTTATGATGTTAGGATTCTTTTGGAGAATGATGCATATTCAAGCAAAGTGGTTCTTGCCATTTTGGTTGGTATTTCAGAACTTATTGCCATTTTTCATTGGAGGGTTTGGTGTAGCAGGTGGAGGAGTAGCATATCTTGCACACATTGGAGGCTTTGCAGTAGGTCTTGCATCAGGATATCTTTACAAAAAAACACACAACTCAGAGTTCACTTATGGCACTCGATACGGATACAGACCAGATTACTAACTCTAACGAATAAATCAACGAAGTACTTAGTGCCGTTATGCCCTTGATAACAGTATCAATGTATCCTGGAAGAACTCAAGAACAAAAAGACGAGTATGCAAAGGCAATCACCAAAGCAGCAGTTGATATTCTAAAGACAAAAGAAAATCATGTCATTGTAGTCTTTGAGGATAATCCAAAAGAAAACTGGTTTTTGGCAGGAAACCAACTTTAATTATTTTTTAAAATAAAAAAACTGGAATTTCTCCCATCCAGCATGGGTCGCACATAAACACATTGGTCCTATACAACACTTAACACAATTCTTCATAATAACAAAAATGGTACATTAGCTAGTTGTACCACCAAAAAATAAAGTCTAGAGGCCTTGAGTGCCTATTGCATCTTCGTTGTTGTGAATTTTGTCAATGTGTTTTGATAATTGGTCATTATCCTCAAAGATAGATTCACAGTAAGGACATTTACTTTCTTGTGACATGTCTATTCTAAACACATCAACTATTTATGGCTAGTCTAGAAGCCTAATCAATTTCTTTATCCTTTTATTCTCAACTAGAATAAAAAATTCAATGAAAGTGGCAATTGTACAGTTTAAGGCCTCAACTAACAAAGAAACTAATCTAAAAAAAATCATTAATTTCATTTCCAAGGCTTCAAAAAATAAAGCAAAGCTTGTAGCCTTTCCAGAATTTATGATGTTTTACACAAATTCATCTCAGTCTCCAAAACAGCTAGCAGGGTTGGCTGAAACCATAAATGGTAATTTTGTAAGTGAAATTGCAAAGTCAGCAAAAGAAAATCGTATACAAGTTGTGGGTTCATTTTATGAGAAGAGTGCCAAAAAAGATAGGGTCTATGACACTTCATTTGTAGTTGACAAAACAGGCAAAGTAATCTCTACATATAGAAAAATTCATCTTTATGACGCATTAGGATTCAGAGAATCAGACAAGATGACATCCGGATCAAAAATTGCAAAGCCCGTAAAGACATCAGTTGGAAAAGTTGGAATGATGATATGTTATGATTTACGGTTCCCTGAAATGTCTAGATCCCTTGCAGCTGCAGGCTCTGATGTTTTAGTGGCACCATCTGCATGGGTAAAAGGTGACATGAAAGAAGAACATTGGCTTACAATAAACAAGACACGCGCAATAGAAAATGGATGTTATGTTATTGCACCTGATCAAGTAGGTAACATCTACTGTGGCCGAAGTGTAATAGTGGATCCATATGGAAAAATTCTAGTTGACATGAAAAAGAAACAAGGAATAGCATATGCAGACATTGAATTAAAGAAAATAAAACAAATTCGCAAAGTACTTCCTTTACTGAAAAACAGAAGAACAGATGTCTATCCTACTTTGAAGGCTTAGTCCTGCTTTCACAATTAAAGTTGGAACATTGTTTAGTCCATTTTTGTTTTCTTGAGTAACGAAAAATTATCATTGGCCATTTACATTCCTCACATGGTTTTTTGGTAGCACGAAGCTTTGCCTTTTGTAATAGTGGCGAGGAGGCTTTGCATCCGCCATAAAAGTTTGAACAACCCATGAATCTTTTTCTAGTTGCCCGTGATCGAATTACCATCAATTGTCCCAACTTACATTTTGGACAAGGCACCAATCCCTTCTTTGGAGTATTTGTTCCCAAAATGATGTATTTTTTTTCTTTTGAGGACCAGGAAAGAAATCCATTACTATCAAAGTATTGTATTATCTCTTTTTTGAAAACTGAGGTTTTGGATTTTGTAGTCTTTACAGTATGTCTCTCCTTTACTTGGAGTGTTTGCAGTTGAATTTTTCTGGGAGCCATTTTCTTTTACTGATTTTACTAAAACGATTTTTATAGGGAATATAGTCAGTCTTGTTAGTGGAAAAGGTTTGTGTTCTTGGTGCTGGAAGTACCAAATATGGAAAATTATCAGACAGCATAGCCGATATTACAACTCAAGCATCAGTTGATGCCATTGAGAGTGCAGGAATCGACCCAAAAGAGGTTGATGCATCTTACATTTCAAACGTCTTTGGTATTGCCGACAAGCAGGTTCATCTTGGGCCTGTACTTATGAGCAACCTTGGAATTTCAGATAAACCATCATTATCAATAGAGTCTGCCTGTGGAAGTGGCTCAGTTGCCTTCAGAGAAGCCTTTGCAAACGTGGCTGCTGGATTCTATGACTGTCTAGTAGTTACTGGAGTTGAAAAAGTAACTCACACAGGAACTGAATGGACTACTACATACTTTTCATACTGTTCAGACTTTTTCTATGAAGGACAAGCCGGTGCATCATTTCCAGGATTATTTGCATCCATGGCAAGAGCTTATCTTACAGAATTTGATGCAACAGAAGAAGACTTTGCAAGAGTGGCAGTAAAAAATCATGACAATGGATTGTTAAATCCAAAAGCTCACATGCACAAAAAAATATCTGTAGAAGATGTAATGAATTCTGCAGTTGTTGCAAGTCCATTAAAATTATTTGATTGCTGTCCATTTTCTGATGGTGCAAGTTCTGTTATACTTTGTTCTGAAAAGTTTGCAAAAGAACACAGTAAAGATTACGTTGAAGTTATTGGATCAGGCAGAGGAGGTTCACCTGCAGCTTTGCAAGGACGTGAACATATGACTACAATTCCAAGTACAAAACTTGCAGCAGAAAAAGCATACAAAATGGCAGGAGTAACTGCAAAAGATATTGACTTTGCAGAAGTACATGACTGTTTTACAATTGCAGAAGTTGTTGACACTGAAGACTTGGGGTTCTTTGAGAAAGGACAAGGTGTACAAGCTGTCCGTGAAGGAAGAACAAAATTAAATTCAGATATTTCAATTAATCCATCAGGTGGTCTTAAATCAAAAGGACATCCAATAGGTGCAACAGGTGTTGGACAAGTAGCAGAAGTGTTTGATCAATTAACCGGTAAAGCAGGAGAGCGAACCGTTAAAGATGCAAAGATTGGTTTAACTCATAACTTTGGTGCAACCGGAGCTAGTTGTGCCGTTCATGTTTTCCAAAGTGTGTAAAATGTCAGTAAAAGAACAACTAATTGAAAAAGCAAAAGAAGGCAAAGTTCTTGCTCACAAATGCACAAAGTGTGACCACTTACACCTATCAACTGTTTATTTCTGCCAAAAATGCGGAAGTAAGGGTTTTGAAGACGCAGTTTTGGATGGAAAAGGCACAATTGCCACATATACTATAATCACAGTGCCTCCTGCAGGCTTTGAAAAATACACTCCTTATGCCTTCGTAGTCATGCTCTTAGATGATGTCCAATTAAGAATCTCAGGCTTTATGGCAGGCATTGCCAGCCCCGCAGACCTCCCAGTTGGAACCAAAGCAAAAATTACTGGTTTTGATGAAAGAGGAATTCTCATCGAAAAGCAGTAAAATAATTTAGTAAAATTATTAAAAAAACTCATAATCGTTTCTTAATTATTTTGAAATTCTGATCATCTTCATGTCAGTTGAAGTAACCTGTGGAAAATGTGGAGAAAAGATCACAAACATGAAAATGCTCAAAGCGCTAAAAGATGTAATGAATCCTTACAGTGGAAAATGCCCTTCATGTGGACAAACATTATCAACATCTGAATTTTCTCTTGATGTCCAAGAAAAATGATCTAATTTTTAAAAAAATGATCTTAACTGATCAAAAAATGATCCAAACGGATCAAAATTTGATCTAATTTTTAAAAATTTGATCTAAATCTCAAAATTTGATCTAATATTCTAAGAAAATGATCTAGTCATAAGTCTTAATTAGTGCCTTTTTTTAGTCATGACTATGGATATGAAAGGGGAACTAGAAGAACCAAAGAAAGGTAGCATTCTACAATCAACATCGAAGCGAGTTAGAATGATCTTTTCTGTAATGGCAAGTCCAAACAGAATTGATATTTTGAGAATTTTAAATTCTAAGGGCCCGTTAACTTATTCTGAATTAAAATCCCTTGCAGGTTTCAAATCCAAAAAAGAAAGTGGTAAATTTGCATATCATCTTAGAAAATTATTAAGACAATCACTTGTCGCACTAAACAAATCTGAAAGAAGATACACAATTACAAATCTTGGAAAACTTGTCCTAAGCTTGGCAAGACAAATTGAAGAAAGATCAATTATTGAAAGTGGAAAAATGTATGTACGAACATCTCATGAATCCATTGAGGAATTCAATTCACACAAAATTATTCAATCACTTGTCAGAGAAGGAAGCCTTCCATTAGAACTAGCTCAAAAAATTACTGAAGAAGTCGAAAATAGAATTTACAAATATCAGACTACATACCTTACAGGCTCATTAATTCGAGAAATGGTTAACTCTGTACTATTAGAGCACGGTCACGAGGAATACCGCAACAAGCTTGCACGCCTAGGCCTGCCTGTGTATGACGTACAAGAAATGCTCACAAACCTCGATAATGTGGGCAATGGAACTGATGGATTGCTATTCAACACAGGACAGAGAGTATTTGCAGAACACCTACTTACTAACATCTTACCAAAAGATGTTGCAGACTCTCATCTTTCTGGAGACTTGCACATTACAAATCCAGGAGTTTGGTCCATGATTCCAGATACAATCTTTGTCAATGTTAAAGAACTCATTGAAGATGGAATTGTACTTGGTGGAAAAAATCTTGATGTATCAAGAGTACCACTATCAAAATCACTCGATGACATTACATCTTCACTCTCTGTAATCATCAGTTTGCTTTCAAAAGAAGCTTCACAAGAAATAGTTCTTGATGGAATTGTTTCATTGTTTGGTAAACAAACAAAGAACATTGAAGAACTTGAACAAAAAATTGCAAACGCTTTTGCAGTTGCATCTACAACACCAAATTATAACAAAGCAGGAACTAATGTTTCAATTAGACTTGCTTTAGGATCAGATACCAAGATAGTCAATGCAATCATTAATGCATACAAAAATTACACATCTATAACTCCAACACCAAAAATTGGATTGATAATAGATTATTCCAAAGGAAAAATTTCTGATGTTTCAGCAAAAACTGCAGAGATAATCTCGATTGGTGGTAAGGTAACTTTCTCCAAAGATCGAATTTCAAGTTCTGGAATTACTCATGGTACAACTAAAAGTACAACTCCACTTGCAATCAACTTGCAATCTGTATCAATTAACCTTCCAAGACTTGCCTTTGAATCAAACAAAGATGAGACCTACTTTAGAGCAAGACTTGCATTGTTAATGAAACCAGCTTTGTCTTCTATGGCTCTAAGGAAAAAAGACATTTCTGATCTTACCAGAAGAGGCCTGAACCCAATCCTTGCAAAAAACACCCAATACATGCAAAGAAGTTCAATCTCATTGGTTGTCAATCTTGTAGGTCTAAAAGAAGCAGTCTTTAACATCCTAGGTTACAAGGACAATAAAGAAGGAAGATCAATACTTCATAAAGTAATAGAGACTGCAGTAGATGTTGCAGCCAAAAAAGGCAAGGAAATAGGAGATCCAGTACACATTTCCATGACTGAAACCGACGGATCTAAGAGATTTGCTACCTTAGATGGTGAAAAATATGGTAAAAACTCAGCCTTAAACTCTGAAAGTGACTCATACTCTCAAGGTATAGTCCTTAATGCCTCAGAAGTTACTGACTTTACAAACAAAAGTGAAGAAATCACAGAGTGTAACAAACTATCAAAGATTCTAAATGGTGGTCTATCAGTTGCTCTTCAAATTGACGATAACGCCCAAGTTGCGGATATCAAAAAGTCAATAGAGAAGACAGCCGAATTGACGAATTCATTCACACCAGCTAAGAGCATCGCAATATGTGGTGAGTGTGGATTTAAGGATGAACCATTTACAGAGAAGTGTCCTAAGTGTAAGTCTCCTTACATAGTCTGAAATTCGTAAATTCAAAACTAGATAGGATCGTTTTACAAAACTTTTGATCTTTTATAGTAATACGATCATCGTCAATCTGAATATGTTGTGCCGATATGAATATCATAGTAATGGTATTAAAAAAATTGACTAGTAGAAGGGACAAGATCAAAAATTTTCGAGCACACAAGTTATATCCACATTGATTCTAACCTCTGCGGGGAGATTATAATTGGATAATTCACAAATAGAAAGTACTATCAATGAGATCCGTAAGCGCAGTGGCGCAGTAACGGCTTTCAATCAAGATAAAATTTCAAATGCCATTTACAAGGCATTAGCAGCCACATCTAAAGCCGATCGTGTGCTCGCAGACCAACTAGCAAATAAAGTTGTACAAAAATTAGTAGAACAAGGATTTACAAGTACAAGAAGTCCTAGTGTTGAGGACATTCAGGATATTGTAGAATCTACTTTAATTGACAGTGGCAATAGCGATATTGCAAAAGCCTACATCGTTTATCGTCATGAGAGAAGAAAATTAAGGGATGAAAAGATGAAAGTATTAAATGCACGTTCTTTGGATCCAGTCTCAAAAAAATTCGATCTAAACTGCCTTCGAGTTTTAGCATCAAGATATCTTTTCAGAAATGGCAAAAATGAAATCACTGAAACTCCAACTCAAATGTTCGAAAGAGTCGCCATTTTAGTAGGCGTAGGAGATTTAATGTATGATTCTCAAAT
>JBMSGE010000049.1:0-9327 GCA_049414205.1 Nitrosopumilaceae archaeon | reverse complement strand
ACGATGAAAAAGAGATTGCAGAGCACACAATGTTAGTAGATTTGGGAAGAAACGATATTGGCAAAGTGTGCAAGTATGGAACAGTCCATCCAGAATCACTAATGAAAATAAAGCGATTCAGCCATGTCCAGCACATAGTCACACATGTGATGGGCAATTTGGCACAAGACAAAGACATGTTTGATGCATTTCAGGCAGTATTTCCAGCTGGTACCGTATCTGGAGCACCAAAGGTGAGGGCAATGGAGATAATTGATGAGTTAGAGGCCGAAGCAAGAGGACCATATGCAGGAGCAGTGGGATATTTTTCATACAACGGGTGCTGTGATTTTGCAATTGCCATCAGGAGCATATTCATTGACGGGGAGAAGGGATTTGTGCAGTCAGGAGCAGGAATTGTCTCAGACTCTGTTGCAGAAAATGAATTCAAAGAAACCGAACACAAGGCAGGGGCAATGTTACAGGCACTAAAGGAGGCATCAAGTTGAAATTTCTAATCATTGATAACTACGATTCATTTGTGTACAACATTGCGCAGTATCTTGGAGAGTTGGGGGTAGACTGTGAAGTTATACGAAATGACAAAATAACAATTGAAGAGATTAAACAAAAAAACTATGACGGAATTATTATTTCTCCAGGTCCTGGAACTCCAGATGATAAAAAATACTTTGGAGTATGCAGTGATGTGATAAAAGACATGGGAAGTAAGACTCCAATTTTGGGAGTGTGTTTAGGACATCAGGGAATAATCTCATCATTTGGGGGCAAAGTAACTAATGCCGGATGCGTCAGACATGGAAAGACCAGTCCAGTAAAACATTCAGATTCTGAATTATTCAAAGGAGTAAAAAATCCATTCAAAGCAACAAGATACCATTCACTAGTTGGTGACAAAACAATCATCCCAGACATTCTCGAGGTAACAGCTACTGCTCAAGATGATGGGGAAGTGATGGCAGTAAGACACAAGGATTATCTGATAGAGGGGGTTCAGTTTCATCCAGAGTCCATAATGACTGAAGATGGGAAAAAAATCCTTGCTAATTTCATAAGGCAGGTAAGGGAGAGAAAATGATTTCAGAATTAATTAAGAAACTACAGGAAAAAACAGACTTGACATATGACGAGGTAAACGGAGTAATGACTGAGATTTTATCAGGTAAAACTACAGACTCCCAAAACGCATCATTTCTCTCAGATTTAGCAGACAAGGGTGAGACAGATGATGAACTCTTAGGAATGCTTGATAAAATGAACGAATTTGCCCTCAAAGTTGTGCCTAAAAACCAGGGAACTGTAATTGACATGTGCGGTACTGGCGGAGACAAGCTTCAGACCTTCAATGTCTCAACTACAGCATCCTTTGTAGTAGCTGCAGCAGGAGGGATAGTTGCAAAACATGGAAATCGCTCAAGTTCTGGCGTGTCAGGAAGTGCAGATATTTTCGAGTATTTTGAGTATGATCTAAATCAAGAACCATCAAGTGTTGCAGATGTTTTGGAAAAACATAACATCTGCTTTATGTTTGCACAAAAATTTCATCCGGCGATGAAACACGTGTCTGCTGCAAGAAAGCAAATTGGGAAAAGAACTGCATTTAATCTTCTTGGACCATTATCCAATCCAGCTGGAGTAAAAAACCAACTAGTGGGAGTTTTCTCAATAGAGTATCTTGATAGACTTCCCCTAATTATGAAACGAAAAGGTGTAGAAAACATTATGACTGTTCGCTCTGATGACGGCATGGATGAGTTTTCAACTAGTTCTGTAAATAGAGTATGCATTTTAAGAAATGACAAAGTATTGATGAATGCAATTGATCCTGAAGTTGTAGGCCTTCACAAATCATCGCTAAATGATATCCAAATCAAAACAAAAGAAGACGCAATAAAGTCATTTGTTGGGGTACTAAACAATACGGCAAACCAAGCAATGGTTGAGACTACTGCACTTAATGCAGCAGGAGGTCTTATTGTTGCAAACATTGCAAACAACTTTGAAGAAGGAGTAGAGATTGCACTAAAAACAATTCAGGATGGCAAGTCCTTCAAATTACTTGAGAGATTTGTTGCAGATACTGGAGATATTTCAAAATTAAAGGAGATTACAAATGGCTGAAAATATTTTGAGAAAACTTGTAAACAACTCTCAAATGGCAATTGATGATGGAGTTTATGATGTAGAGTGCAACTTGGAAAAATCAAACAAGGACTTTTTGCAAATCATAAAATCACACACACATGCTACCCTTCTTACTGAAATCAAGTTCTCATCGCCCTCCTTAGGCAAAATTCGAACCTTGACAGACCCTGTAAGCATAGCCAGACAGATGATTTCTGGAGGCTCAAAAGCCCTATCCATTCTGACTCAGCCTCACTTGTTTCATGGCTCCCCAGATTATTTCATCAAGGTAAGGCAGTCAGTAGATGTTCCACTTTTGATGAAAGACATCATGATTGATAAAATTCAGATAGATGCGGCAAAAAAAATTGGAGCAGATTACATGCTACTTATCCAGTCCTTGTTTGATCAGGGACACCTCAAAGAGATTGACGAGTTTATTGATTATGCCCACAAAAAAGGAATTCAAGTATTGTTAGAAGTTCACACAAAGCAAGAATTTGAAAATGCACTAAAAACACAAGCAGATTTGATAGGAATCAACAACAGAAACCTAGACACATTAGAAATTGATCTTAAAACCACAGAAACAGTCCTAGATGGGTTTGAAAAATCAAGACCGATACTTTCTGAGAGTGGAATTGAAACGCCTGAGGACATCCAATACCTAAAAAAGTGTGGAGCAGATGCATTTTTGATAGGTTCAAGCATTATGAAAAGTAACAACATAGAAGAGCAGGTAAGAGAATTGGTGAATGCATTTTGAAATATCCAAAGTCAGGAAGATTCGGAGAATTTGGTGGAAAGTACATTCCAGAAACTCTAGTTCCAGCAGTACAGGAATTAGAAGAAAATTATCTTAAATTCAAAAATGACAAGAAATTCAAAAAAGAACTAGATTACTATCTCAAGCAATATGCAGGAAGACCCACACCGCTATACTTTGCAAAAAACCTAACTGAAAAAATTGGCGGAGCAAAAATCTATCTAAAACGTGAAGACCTTCTACATGGAGGAGCTCACAAGATCAACAACACATTAGGTCAAGCACTTCTTGCAAAAAAAATGAACAAAAAAAGAATTATCGCAGAGACTGGAGCTGGGCAACATGGAGTAGCAACAGCAATGGCATGTGCAGCACTTGGAATGAAAGCTGAAGTTTACATGGGTTACAAAGACACCATAAGACAAAAGCTAAATGTCTTTAGAATGAACATGTTGGGCTCCAAGGTTCATCCTGTAAAATCAGGCTCAAAAACCCTCAAAGATGCAATTAATGAAGCAATTAGAGACTGGATTACAAATGTAGAGAACACCTACTATCTTTTAGGCTCAGCAGTCGGTCCACACCCTTACCCAGTTATGGTAAGGGATTTTCAAAGTGTTATTGGTAATGAGATAAAATCCCAAATGAAGAAACTTCACAATAAAACGCCAGACAGTGTAATTGCATGTGTGGGCGGAGGATCAAATGCGATTGGGACTTTTTATCCACTGGTAGACACCAATGCAGAAATTATTGGAGTAGAAGCTGCAGGAAGAGGATTAAAATCAGGATTTCATTCTGCGACTCTTTCTGCTGGAAGTAAGGGAGTTTTACACGGCATGATGACATATCTTTTACAAGACAAAGAAGGTCAAATCACAGAGACTCATAGCATATCTGCAGGCCTTGATTATCCGGGAGTTGGACCTGAGCATTCTTATCTTAAAGACCAAAAACGAGTAAAGTATCACTCTGCCACAGATACTGAAGTAATTGATGCATTTTTACTATTAACAAGAACAGAAGGGATTATTCCTGCATTGGAATCTGCACATGCAATTGCAGAGGCAGTAAAGGTTGCAAGGAAACACAAAAAATCCGAATCAATTGTAGTTACACTTTCCGGAAGAGGAGACAAAGACGTCGAAGAGGTACAAAATTATCTGAATAAAAATGTCAAGGATTAGAGAAAAGTTTGCAGAGTTAGATGCCAAAAACGAAAAGGCATTGATTTCATACATTATGGCAGGATTCCCAAACGAAAAGGCGACATTGTCTGCAGTGAAAGGGTTAGTGAAAGGTGGTGCAGACATTATAGAATTAGGATTTCCTTTCTCAGATCCTCTGGCTGATGGACCAGTGATTCAAAATGCAAGTACCTTGTCTTTGGAGAAGGGAACAAAGATTGGAAAATTCTTTGACCTTGTAAAAAAAATCAGAAAGATTACAGATACACCACTTGTTCTTATGACCTACACAAATATTTTGTACAACAAGGGATATTCCAAATTCATATCTGAGGCTAAAAAAGCAGGAATTGATGGTTTTATTTTGCCAGACATGTCAATTGAAGAATCAAAGGAATACCTTAATGCTGCAAAAGGAAAAACAGACACAATATTTTTGATTTCTCCAAATACATCAAAAGATAGAATAAGAAAAATCTCAAATGCGACATCTGGATTCTTGTATCTAGTTGCAGTTTATGGAACCACTGGAGTCAAAACAGGAATTAAAAATTACACCCTCAAAGCTATCAAAGAGGTAAAAAATCAAACTAAAGGCAAAGTTCCAGTAGGAGTAGGATTTGGAGTATCCACACCTGCAGATGTTAAAAAATACGTCTCTGTTGGTGCAGATGCAGTGATTGTAGGAAGTGCGTTTCTAAAAATAATTGAAAAAACCCCGCAAAACAAAATCGAGCAAAAGATATCAACATTCACAAAATCCTTGAAGACGCAAACAAAATTATAATTTCCAAGAAACGGCATGTCCCAAGAAATAGAATCTCAAGTTCTGGAATTTGTAGGTAGTAGGCACAAAAAAGGAGATACAACTGCCTCACGTCATGTGCATATTCGGTTTGACATAGATATTGAAAGCGCTGAGCAGATTTTAAACAAATTAGCACAAAACGAAAAGATTTCAAAAAAATATGATGAGCAGTATCAAGAAGACAGATACTCATCAAACAAGGCCGTAATAGAATAGTGGCCTTCAGTTATGCCCGCAACTGATTAGTTCCCCCGCGTCATATGGCCACTACCTAGATGTTATCTTAGTAAGTTATTACTTTGAGGAATAAAAAACAGTCTAAGGAATTTATGAACATTAGTTAAAAAATCAAAAGAAATTTTCACAATTGTAAGAAATTAACTGTTGATCGGCAAAACATACAAAAACCGGTTACTCATTTGCTAAATGTGCAGACAAAGTTTATTTTCGTAACCGGTGGTGTTATGTCCGGTCTTGGTAAAGGAGTAACAACTTCTTCGATTGCCAAATTATTGCAATTATCAAATCAAAAAGTTTCTTGTATCAAAATTGATCCCTATCTAAATTATGACGCGGGAACTATGAATCCTGTTGCACATGGGGAGGTCTTTGTCACAGAAGACGGTGGGGAATGTGACATGGATATCGGAAATTATGAGAGATTTTTGAATCAAAATATCCCTAAAAACCACAACATAACTACAGCGCAGGTTTACTCGACAGTTATTGAGGCAGAAAGGAAAGGAGAATACCTTGGAGCATGTGTGCAAATAATTCCCCACATAACAGATGAGATCAAAAATAGAGTTAGAAGTATTGCCAAAGATGAAGAATTGGACTTTTTGATTGTAGAGTGTGGAGGAACTGTTGGCGATATTGAATCACTTCCATTTTTGGAAGCATTAAGACAGATGAGAGTTGAAGACGGACCAAACAATGTGATTTTTGTGCACGTAACATTGGCACCTTCCTTAGATGTGGTAGGAGAACAAAAAACAAAACCCACACAGCATAGCGTTCAAGAGTTAAGAAGAATTGGTATTCAGCCTGACTTTTTGGCAGTTAGATGTACTCAGCCATTGCAGGAAAAAACCAAGAAAAAGATTGCAATGTTTACAAATGTCACTCCTGATGATGTGCTTTCTTGTCATGATGCAAAATCAATTTTTGAGGTCCCACAAATTCTGTATGATCAAGGTATTTTGGATTCCATTTTCACTAAATTTGGAAAGGTGGGAATGGTAAATGCATCTGCCAATTGGGACGAATGGAACAAGATTGCAGATTCTATGATAAACCACAAAGACCAAAAGGTAAAGATTGCAATGGTTGGAAAATATGTCACCCTTGCAGACAGCTATGTCAGTGTAAATCATGCATTGAAACATGCAGGAGCAAAACTTGGAAAATCTGTTGAAATTGATTGGATTGATTCAGAATCAATTGAAGACTATAACATACTTTCACAGTATAACGGAATACTTGTACCAGGCGGATTTGGTACTAGAGGATCAGAAGGAATTATCAAAACAGCAAATTATGCTAGAGAAAAAGACATCCCATATCTTGGAATATGTTTTGGTTTTCAGTTAGCTGCCATTGCATTTGGAAGAGGTGTTTTGAAATTAGATGATGCCAACTCTACTGAAATTAAACAAGATGCAAAAAATCCAGTTGTGGACTTGCTTCCAGAACAAAAAACAGTATCAGATATGGGAGGCTCCTTGAGACTGGGAGGACATGAGATTTCAATAAAGTCCGATACCATGGCTCAAAGAATTTACAGCGTAAATTCAATCAACAAAAGACACAGACATCGATATGAAATTAACAAAGACTACATTCCAGAATTTGAAAAGAATGGAATGAAATTTTCAGCAGAAAGTGACGGAGGAAAAAGAATGGAGGTTCTCGAAATCCCCAGCCATAAATTCTATCTTGGTGTACAATTTCATCCTGAATTCAATAGCAGGCCAGGCTTTCCTGAAGAGGCCTTTGTTTCATTTGTAAAAGCAGCCTCTGAGTAGAGTTATTCTATTTTTGAAATCTCGTAGATTTTTTGCCTTGCATCTCTAACTGAGACCTTCTTTTTGACATATCCCTTTTCAAGAAGATGGCTAAGGGCTAGTCTCACTGTTCTGTCAGGTAACAAAGTTTTGTTTGCAAGATCCTTCTGAGTCAAAGCCCCTTCATACTCTAAGGTTTTCAGTAAAAGTTTGGAGCTTGGTGGCATACTAAGCAATTCTTCGGCAAGATGAGCCTTTTTTGCCAATGCAGAGATTGCAGTAGAATCTTTTTTGAGACGGATTATTTTTGCCGAGGGGAAAAACTGTGTGCATTCTACATTTTTGTTCACCTTGTATCTATCCAAGCCATCCAAAACTGCCTCACAGTGAAGTCTTGCAGCAATGTCATCAATCTCAATTGAACTAGAGTTAGAAACAATGATTGGTCTTCGATTAATGTTCAAAGAATTTACTGAGATGATCTCAAAGACAGTAGAGTCCTGGAAAATCACAGGCCCTCCTGCAGACATTGAATAGGCAGAAGAACCAATAGGCGTTGCAACAATTATTCCATCACTACTATCGTGCCATACTTCCTCTCCATTAACACTGAGAGTATGCTCCATTAGCATCGCACTTTTTGAAGGAAACACTGCAACGTCATTTAATACTGGAAAAACATTCTTCCCATCAATTTTAACTCCGAGTCTTGGAACCTCTTCTACGGAATAATTTTGCTTCTTTAATCGATTAACATACGAAGGGAATTCCTTAAGATCAATTTGGGCTAAAAACCCACCAGATTCACCTTCGTTGATTCCCAATACCGGGGAGGATGAATCAAAAGTTCTATGGAAATAATTTCTAATTCCTTTATCACCTCCTAAAACGATTACACAATCACATTGTTTGGTTTTTGATTTAGGGGTTATCGTAAAGGACTGGATGTCATTATCTGAGAGTATTTTTTTAACAATTTTTGCAGAAGAGTAGGTTGTTCCCGAACCATAAATTCCAATTTGCACAAAAGATTTCAAATTACAATGCAATAAAAGGATAAAGCTAGATTGAACGGAATTTCATTAAATTGTAAAAATATGAGGCATTATTCTCCACTACACCTTTTTTTGGAATTTTTAGCAGTCCCACATCTTTTGATTCAAGTGCAGCTTGGGCAGCACCACCTGCAAAACACAGGGCCCAAACAAAGTCCTTCTCTTTGAGCATCGTACAACAAAAGGCAGAACAAAAAATATCACCAACACCTGTAGTGTCATAGATTTTTTTGTTAGGTAAAGTGATAGAGTAAATTTGATCATTAACAAGCATAGACACTTCTGTTTTGTTTGTCAGAATTGCATGCTCTACTCCTCTTTTTTGTAACAGTTTAAGTGATTCTTCTGTAGAAGAGCCAGTCAAATGAAGTGCCTCTTCAGGGTTTACTTTGATTACATTTACTTGAGATAAATCAACATCCGTATCCTGCAGAATAACATTTTTTTCTGAATCAGTTCTTCTCAAAAATCCCTGAGGATCCAAAAGTAAAAAATTTGAATCTTTTTTTATTTCCTTTAGTGTTTCAGAAGAAATTTCATGAAATATTGGACTGACCAAAAAACCATCTGCGTTAATTTGTGAGTATTCTATTGGTTCGCATTGGTTCTCTAGTTTCAGAGTTCTATCTGCACCTTCAATGTTTATTGAAAATCTGGTTGTGCCTTTTTCACTTTGTGCGTTTTCAAAATTTAACTTGTTATCAGTCAGGTATTGTTTGTATGGAAAATCAGAGCCAAATTTAGTTACAAGGTTCACATCAAATTTGAATTGTCTTGCAGTTATTCCCCCGTAACAAGCTGCCCCACCTATTTGCTCATATTTTGAATCACCTATTGTTATGGTGTCAATGGCACAATGAGAGAATAACGCGATCTTCATTTAATTGAATTCAGGTTTTGATGATTTAGTTTTTTGCATTCTTTTTTTCAAAACAGGATTTGCAGATAATCTCACCTTTTGATAGTGTTAATTCCAAATTAGACCTAAAGCAACTGTGACATAAACCACGCATGTATCTACAACAGATAAGAAAAGGATCAAGAATTAAAACATGATGCAAAATTTCATCCCAAGTAGGCACAAAAACTAGTGTTTTTTTGATTATACGCAAGAATATAAAGAGGCAGGAGAGATTATTGGCATGCCACTTAAGCGTGCTAGTAGAGGACGTACAAAGGGAGGAAAAGGCTCAACTGGAGTAGTACAGTGTACAAACTGCGGACAGACCGTTCCTAAGGATAAAGCAAAAAAAGTTACATCAAAACTAAATCTAGTAGAACACACCTTGGCAAAAGAATTACGAGCACAAGGCGCATATATTGCATCACCAACTGTCTTGAAACATTATTGCATATCTTGTGCAATCCATTTCAAAATTCT
>JBMSGE010000048.1:0-9541 GCA_049414205.1 Nitrosopumilaceae archaeon | reverse complement strand
GAACAGCTTGAAAAACAAATAGCAGAATTAGAGTCTCTGGAAAATTAAAAATTATACTTGAGCTGATTTCCAAGTTTCGTTAAATCGTTTTATTGCCTCTTGGTATGCCTTGATAGAATCATCTCCAGATGTACTAAGGAATTTTTCCCATTGATCATTGAATTTTTTCATCGAATCAACATTGGTTTCCTTGAAAATGTTTTCAATCATTTTATTTTGTTGTTTAATGTATTGAGGGCCAATTTCTTCCCATGTTTGTTCCCAACTTGAACTGACTTTTTTCAATAACTCTGCATCTGATTCTAATGCACGTTGACAGGCATCATGATAAGTCATTAGTGTCTCATTTGTGGCTTTTTGCCATTGAGCAAGTGATTCTTTCCACATATCTAAGGCTGAATTGTAGTCTTTCCAGGCTTTATCAAACTCAGTTCTTTTAGGAGCTGTACTTGCCTGTTTTTTTGGTTTGGCAGAAGTTTTTTTAACAGGTTTCTTTTTCTTCACTTTTGCTTTCTTGACTGCCATAAATTAGGTGAAAAAGAGTAGATGTTAAATCTTTCAATAATTCCAGGGTTCTAAAATTTGAAATTTTTTACAAATTAGAGGCTCTACTGAAACTGGGAGCATGCTCTGTGTCTTTATTTTTAAACAAATCATAGTGATAATCACAAAGATTTCTTGTTTCTTTAAATCCAATTTTTACTGTTTGAATTGCCTTTGATTTACATTCTGAAATACTGCATTGCAATATTGAATCTGAGTGATCTTTTACTAATAAAAATTTGAAATAATACAATTACCTACAATGCCAAATTTTTTATGATTGAATATTTTCTGAAATATTATGTCTGAAGATGATAAAGGGAAACGATTTTTGGAGTTAATTGATGATCAAAATAATTTACAATGGAGCATTATTGAAAAACTAACTTTTTTGATAAAAGATCAATGGAGTTCTCCAGAGAAACAAAAGGAATTAGAATCATTGGTAGAAAAACACACAACGATAACCAAAGAACTTAACAGCCTAGATGCTGATAACAGCATTCTATAACGCAGAATCTACCATTAATGCGATAAACAAAACCGCCAAGTAAGGACTGGAAAACTTGAACAATGTCCAAGCTGCCTTTTCCATAGGTTTTGAAATTACCCATGAAGATAATGCAACCATTACGGCACCTGAAGCAATTGCAGTCCACAAATAAACTGGTCCTACCATTGCCTCATTGTTTTCATTAACCATGAAAAATGGTGTTATGGAAAACAAAACCATAACAAAAGTAGAAATTGCAATTACTCTAGAGGATGTCTTCTCAGATTGAACAGCAGTGAGCATAGGAACATCTACTTTGTTGTAGTCTTCTTTGAAATGCAAAGTTAGAGCCCAAATATGCATTGGAATCCAAATAAACACCAATCCTGCCATAGCAAGGCCCATCGTCCATAGGTCTGACATTGTAACTGCTACCCAACCAACCATAGGTGGAGCACCACCACATAATCCTCCCAAAATAATATTGGTTCTAGAATTTCTTTTTAATGCGTAAGAATAAACAAGAACATTATTTGCTAATCCAAATGCGATAAAGCCAGTTGCCCAAAGTCCTTGCTCTAATGTTGTTGTAAATGATATTCCAAAAGCTAGAACAAGTGAGATACCTGCTAAAGCTAATCCAAAATTCCTTGCCTTTACTGCAGGAAAAATTCTTTTTGATGGTAAGGGTCTACTTTTTGTTCTCTCCATTATTGCATCAATATCTCTATCGTGATAATTAGTCAAAGTGTTGGCTGCTGCAGAACCAGCAGCTACTGAAAATAAAGCCAAAGCCCAAGTTGCTGGAGATACCTCAATACCATAAATATTGGAAGCCGTTAAAATTGCGCCAAATGCAGTAAATACCAGCAAATACCATATCTTTGGTTTTGTTAGTTCGTAATACACTGCGATGCGGGATTCAGACTTTTGTTTTTGCAACACTAATCCTTATCCTCTGATGGCATATATGGCATTGCCTTCTGCCTTGATTTCATTTCAATAAATGATTCAGATGACTGGACTCCTTCAATCCGTCCAATATGCTCTGAAACCATTTTGTGCATTTGATCTAAAGACTTTGAATACATTGTTACTAAAATATCAAATCTTCCAGTTACCTCGGCTACTTCTCTTACTCCTTCAATCTTGAAGAGTTCCTTGATGATGTGATCGCGTTTTTTTGTATCCATGTTAATACCAGTCAAGGCCTTAACATTGTATCCAAGTTCTGCATCATTTACATCAATAGTAAATCGCTCAATCAGTTTTCTTTTTACTAATCTCTTTATTCTTGAATAAACAACAGAGGAATTAACATCGATTTTTTTTGATAATCTGGGAATTGAAATTGATGCATCATTTGATAATTCTGATAAAATCTGCAAATCAAGGTCATCAACTTTGGCCGTTTAAAACACCTAGGCAGATGTAGTTTTCTACATCTTATAAAGTTATTATTGAAAAAATTACAAAAAATATCTAGATTTTCTCTTTTTTGTAAAGCATTTCTGCTAAAAGCACTGCACCCTTTGCTGATCCCATTTTCTTATTGTGAGAAAACAACATGTACTTTAGACCTTTATCGAATAGCTCTTCTTTTTCAACTCTACCAATGGTTGTAGTCATTCCGCCTCCAACATCTCTTTCCATTCTGGGTTGAGGTCTTGTTGGATCTTCATGAAATGCATAGTAGTCTTTTGGTGCAGAAGGTAATCCTGCAACTGAGATGGACTCGTTGTATTGATTGTAGGTATCTTTTGCATTAGTTGGATCAATATCTTTTTCAGTTTCTACAAAGACTGATTCTGTATGACCATCAATTACTGGAACACGTGTACAAGTACAACTCACTTTAATGTCTGCATCCTCAATCTTACCGTCTTTTAATTTACCCAAAATTTTTCTTGTTTCAATTCTTACCTTTCCTTCTTCTTTTGGAATGTAAGGCAATATGTTATCTGTAATTCCCATAGCAGAAACTCCTGATTTTCCTCCACCAGAAATTGCTTGCATAGATGTCATCATGACTTTCTTTGCACCATACTTTTCAAATAATGGTTTTAGGGTAATTGCAAGACCAGTTGTAGTACAGTTTGGTAGTGGTGCAACCCAACCTTTCCAATTTCTGTTCTTTTTCTGAGTCTCAAGTAATTCAGCTTGGTCATCATTTACACCTGGGATAAGGATAGGAACATCTTCTTCATATCTGTAAGCTGAACTAGTAGAAATAACTGGCAAATCTGCTGCCATTTTAGTTTCAATTGCCCTTGCAGCTTCGGATTCAACTGCTGAAAATACCAAGTCTAATTGTGATACATCTAATTCGTCAATTCTCTTTACAGTCATATCTTTGATGTATTCGGGAATCTCACCGCCTACATCCCATGCAACAATTCCGCTTGGCTCTCTTATTGCATCAACGTACTTTTTCCCAGCAGAACGCTCAGATGCAGCGATTTGTGTTACTTCAAACCATGGGTGATTATTCAAAGATTGAACAAATTCCTGCCCAACTGAGCCTGTAACCCCAATAATGGCGACTCGCTTTTTATCCATATGGCTGATATCTCTGATTCAATTAATAATCGTTATCTGAAATGACCAAAAGATACTATATTAGGAAAAGACATTTCCAAGCGTGAAACTCGATTCAACAATAATTTCTCATAAACCCGTACCACATGGAGGAATTTACTCTATTTCCAACCCTAATCCAGATATTCTTGATTTTAGTTCAAACATCAATCCTTTAGGTCCAAGTCCTAGAGCGGTAAAATCCATCAAAAGTAATCTTAAGATCTTGCCTGTTTATCCAGATCCTGAATCATCTGATTTGAGAAAAATCTTACAAAAATACACCAAGATCCATTCATCACAAATTGTTGTAGGAAATGGGGCTACTGAAATCATCTATAATTTTTGTAGGGCTTTTTTATCTTCAAAAACTAAAGTTTTGATCCCTATCCCTACTTTTGGGGAATATGAGGCAGCTGCTAGATTATCTGGAGCAAAAATAACTTTTTTCAAAACATTCGATTTAGAAAAAGACATTGATAATTTCATTTCTAAATTCCCACATAACGGTTGTATCTTCATTTGTAATCCTAACAATCCAACTGGACATTTAATTTCTAAAAATAACTTAAAAAAAATAATTTTACAAGCAAAGAAAAATAATTCTTTGGTGTTTGTTGACGAATGTTTTATAGAACTAGTACCTCAACATGATGAATCAATCTTAGATATGATTCCAAAAAATGATAATCTAATAATACTTCGTTCATTGACAAAATCTTTTGGATTGGCTGGTATTCGTATTGGTTATGGAGTAAGTTCAAAAAAAATAATTTCTATTCTAAATAAAATTAAAATCCCATGGAATGTTTCAGGATTAGCTCAACAGGCTGCAAAAGAGTCCTTATCCACTTCAAATTATTTAACAAAATCTAAAAAAATAATTTCACAAGAACTAGCCTATCTAAAAACAAACATTTCTAAATTAGATAAATTTGATTGCTATGATTCTGTTACTAATTTTATTTTAATTAAAACAAAATTAGATTCAACTGTATTACAAAAAAAACTTTTACAAAAAAAAATATTGATTAGAAATTGTAGCAACATTAGAGGATTAGATCATAATTTTATTAGAATAGCAGTTAAAACAAGATCAGAAAATCAAAAACTCTTGAGGGCTCTGAGAGAAATATGAAATCATTAATGATTCAAGGAACTTCATCTGGGGCTGGAAAATCTACCTTAGTTACTGCACTGTGTAGAATTTTTTCAAATAAGGGATTTTCAGTTGCTCCGTTCAAGTCGCAAAATATGTCCAATTTTGGTTACAAATGGAATGGGTTTGAAATTTCTCGAGCTCAGGCCATACAGGCAATGGGTGCAAGATGTGAAATCACGCCTGATCTCAATCCAATTATGCTAAAGCCATTAGGTGATTACTACAGTGATGTATTTTTGCTAGGAAAAAAATACAAAAAAATGCACGCAACACAATACTATGAAAAATTTGTAAGATCTCAAGGATTAAAAACTGCGTTAAAATCTATTCGGTCTCTAGAAAATAAACATGATTTGGTAATTTTGGAAGGTGCAGGTTCTCCCGCGGAAATTAATTTAGATAAATTTGATATAGCAAATATGAAAATGGCTGAAAAAGTAAACTCTTCTGTTCTATTAGTGACTGACATTGATCGGGGAGGTTCCTTTGCTAGTATTGTAGGAACTTTGGCTTTATTAAATAAAAAACATCAGAATTTAATCAAAGGTTTTGTAATTAACAAATTCAGAGGAGATGTAAAAATTCTCAAACCGGGATTTAGAAAAATAAAAGAAAAAACAAAAAAACCTGTTTTAGGAACTATTCCAATGTTTGAATTTGATCTACCTGAGGAAGATTCCCTTAATGCAAAACCTAAGAATATTGCATGGACTAAAAAAAATCTAGATAAAATAGATCAAGAAATTGAGAAGCTAAGTAAATTGGTATATTCTAACCTTAACTTTAAGCAAATAGAGAGGATGATAAATTGATTATAGAATCTGTTTCGATAATTGTCTTTGCCTTGTTGTTGGATTTTACTTTGGGTGATCCAAAAAATAAGTACCATCCAACTGCATGGATTGGCTCTTTAATTGCTAAGCTAACACCATTTTGTAAAAATTCGTCTGATTCAACAGAAAAATTTGCAGGAATAATTCTTATTCTTAGTGTAAGTGTAATTGTTGCGTCAGTAATTATCTTCCTGGATATGGGAATTCATATAATTACAACGGATATACTAACAATTCTAGTTTCTATCGTTGTAGGTGGTATTCTTCTAAAAACAACTATTGCCGTAAAGGGTATGGAGAGGCATGCCTTGGCAGTAGTAAACTCAATTGAAAAAAATGACATTGTAGCTGCTCGAGATAATCTATCCATGATTGTAAAGCGAAATACTAAGAATCTTGACAAAAATCATGTTTTTTCAGGCGTCATTGAAAGTATAAGTGAAAATACAGTGGATGGTGTTACTGGACCTCTATTTTATTTTGGAATATTTGGATTGCCAGGAGCTTTTGTTTATCGTGTAATAAACACCGCCGATTCCATGATTGGATACAAAAACAATATTTTCAAAAATATTGGATGGTTTGCTGCCAACTGTGATAAAATCTTAAACTACATTCCCTCTAGATTAACTGGATTAACAATGATTCTCAGTGCAATGATTTTGGGTCATAATTGGCAAAATTCATATCACATAATGATGCGTGATGGTAGAAAAACTTCAAGTCCTAATGCCGGTTACCCTATGGCAGCAATAGCTGGAGCACTAGAAACTAAATTTGAAAAAATAAACCATTACTCGTTAGGTGATGGTGATGTTGAATTTTCTAAAGAACACGTTAAATCGGCAATATCTATTATGAAGATTACATCAATTATTTTTAGCGGAATTGTGGTGATTCCAATTGTTTTATTGTTTTCTTATTTAGGATGGTGGATTCATGCTTAAAGAAATAGGATCTGTGTTTTCCTTTCTTACAATAATTCCAACTAGCAATGCAAAACTTGAAACTGTGGCAAAATACATGTATCTTTTTCCAATTGTTGGAATAGCCATTGGTTTACTTGTTGGTTCCATAGGATTTGGCCTTTCATTCTTTTTAGATCCTTTGATTGTAAGTTTGCTTGTAGTAGCTTCACTTGCATTGATTACTGGAATTCATCATACTGATGGCTTGGCAGATTTTGCAGATGGTCTTATGACAAAGGGTACAAAGGAAAAAAAACTTTCTGCAATGAAGGATTTGGCAACAGGATCAGCTGGTATTGTTGCTATTGTTTTGTATCTCGTTGGTTTGATTATAGCATTTTCTCTTTCTGGTGGGTTCCAATTATTTTTAGCAATCCTACTTAGTGAAATTGTAGCAAAATATTCTATGGTTTTGATGGCCAGTTTGGGAAAATCTGCGTCTGTGGGCTCAAATTCTCCTTTTGTTGAACTAATGAAAAATAGAAAAAAACTGGTAGTTACGACAATCATCACCTTAATCCCATTGATTGCCTTAGGAGGAACCACAGGAATGATTATTTTTGCTGCTGGAACAACTTTGACATTATTTTTACTTGCTTTGTCTACTCGAAGTTTTGGTGGAATTACGGGAGATGTTTTAGGTACAACAAATGAACTATCTCGCCTAGCATCTGTTTTGGTATTTGTTTCATTATGATTGCAATTGTGATGGCAGGCGGTAAAGGAAGCCGAATGAAATCAGCTGAAGAAAAATTATTACTACAATACAAAAAACCCATCATCTTACATGTAGCTGAGGCTTTATCTGATTCTGACTGTTTTTCTAAAATCGTTTTTGTTACCAGTCCAAATTCTCCAAATACAAAAAAATTACTTTTAGAAAATAATTATGAAATAATTGATTCAACAGGTAAAGGATATGTGGAGGACCTAAACAACATACTACAATCTATTGATGATTCTATCTTTGTTACCTCAGCTGACTTGCCATTATTAGATCAAAATATAATAAAAAAAATTACATCTTTGTATGATGAGAATCATCTTTGGACTTCGATTCTTATTACAAAAAATTTCTTACAAAACTTGGGAATTTCTTCAAATTATGAAGTTAACTTTGAAAACCAAGTCTGTATTTACTCTGGAATATCAATTATTAATTCTAAAAAAATTTCTAACTTGAATAACATTAAAGAAAATTTTGTAATAATGGATGATAAGAGAATAGGATTTAATGTTAATACAAAAGAAGATTATATCTTACTCGGCACTACCTGAAATTTTACCATTGATTTTTGCTTTAGAACCGGTTGGCTCTGCTATGTTATTTCCACAAGAGTTGCAAGCAATAGTTGTTGATGCATGAGAGTATACAATTTGCTGCTCTCCACATTCACTGCAATCCACCTTTTGGAACTTACTTGATGGTTTTGGAATTTCAATATGATCTTTTTTCATGCTGCTACCAACTCAAATTTCTTAATTCTGACACCCTGTTTATTGTATTTCTTTTTACATACTGTACAAGTAATTAGTGGAGTAACTTTCTTTGTAACTTTTGCAGGTTTAGCAAGTTTTGGGAATTTCTGTCCGCCATATCCTTTTTTTCTCTCTGCATGTCTTCGTTCTCCCCGTGCTGAGCCTCTTCGTTTCCCAGCCTTGTAAATCGAAATTTTTTGTTCAGTATGTGTTTTACATTTTGGACAATACTTTCGCATAGTCTTCGGGATGTTCATATCAGAAAAACCGACTCCACGGTAATTTAAGCATTGAATCTATAATAGGCGCCAAGCCCAAAAAAATATGTGACTAGCATACTATCAAAATCAATTTCTTCATTGAATTCAGTAGCAATGGGGGACAAAAAAGCCGATCTTGTTTTAAAAAACTGCTCTTTGGTCTCAGTTTACACTAGAGAAATTATCCCAAAAATGCAGATTTCGATTATCGGTGATAGGATTGCATATGTTGGTCCTGATGCTAGTCATACAACTGGCCCAAAAACTGCAGTTATTGATGTAAAAGAAAAGTATGTGAGTCCGGGATTTGCTGATCCTCACGTTCACATTGACCAGTTTGTTCTTCCCTCTGAACTTGCAAAAAAATCTCTTCTTTGCGGGGTTACATCTTTGTTTTCTGATCCTATTGACATTGTAAGTGCAGCAGGATACAAAGGATTCAAAGAATTTCTCAAACTAGGAGAAAATTTACCGATAAGAATTTTTCAAGTAGTTCCTGGTGGACTTCCAGTTGATAGAAAATTCAGCAACAGTAAAACTTTGTCACTAGCCCAAGAAAAATCCGCAATTAAACACCCACATGTTTTAGGTCTTGGAGAGGTTTTTTCTTGGACAAAGGTAACATTACGAGATCCTAAAACAATGAAATCTATTTCTTCTATGATTGACAATGATTGCATCATAAATGGTCATACGGCAGGAGCAAGTGAAAAAAAATTAAACGCATATGTTTCATCTGGAATTTTATCTTGCCACGAACCTACAAACTATGATCAAGTATTAGATAGACTGAGATTAGGAATGTGGATAATGATTAGAGAAGGTTCAATCAGACGTGACCTAAAACATATTATTCCAAGCGTATTGTCAAACCAAATCTATCTAGACCGCTTAATGTTTTGTTCTGATGGTCTTGACCCACTAGATATTACAAAATATGGACACATTGATCATTGTATTAGAGAATCAGTCAAACTTGGATTGAAACCTATTGATGCTATCACAATGGCTTCCAGAAATTGTTTTGATTATTATAAAATGGGAAAAGATCTGGGAGGAATTGCACCTGGAAAGCTTGCAGATATTCTCATTTTTGATGATTTAAAGAATGTAAAACCATCAAAAGTATTTGTTGGAGGAAAATTAGTCGCTTCAAATGGAAGCATTGTGGCACCTCTCAAAAAGAAAACCATTCCGTCATGGATAAAAAATACTGTAAAAACTAA
>JBMSGE010000047.1:0-9685 GCA_049414205.1 Nitrosopumilaceae archaeon | reverse complement strand
CTGGCTTTCTCTTAACAGCTGTCTTTTTCTTTACAGTTTTTCTAGCTGGCTTTCTCTTAACAGCTGTCTTTTTCTTTACAGTTTTTCTAGCTGGCTTTCTTTTTGTTGAAGAAGATCGAAATGTTTGTTCTTTAAGATTTTTTAGTTCATCTAACTCTGCCTTTATTTTTGCAACTTCTGCAAGCAAAAACTCATTGGAAGGATTTGATTCGTTTTGCTGCTCGGAGTTTTCAGACATGTATGCAAGTTCAGATTTTTAGTGTAATTTAAGATTTTATGAAAAATTCTAAGATTTAGATCTGCTTGATCTTAATCAGAGGTTACAGTCTGACTGTTATCAGATCCCTGTCTTTGCTCTTTTCTATATTCCATCTTCAACCAAATCGGCGTTATGATTGTAGTTACTGCCACCATGATTACAATTGTGGAATACACATCTGAAGTTAGAATGTTTGATGTTACTCCTACTCCTGCAACAATCAGTCCTACTTCTCCTCTAGAAATCATACCTATTCCTACCTTCATTCCTTGAGATTTACTTTTCAAAAACATCATTGCAGGAACACCGCATCCAAACAACTTTGTGACGATAGCAACCACTATGATTATTCCACTCAAGATAAGAACCTCCAAGTTCACTGCACGAAGGTCTACCTGTGCACCAATAATTGCAAAAAACAACGGTGCAAAAATTAATCCAATTTTGCCAATGTATGTCTCTATCTTTTCAAATACCTTGCTTGTAGACAAAGCCATTCCTACAGCAAACGCACCTACAATCGGAGATAATCCAATTGTGCCTGCAAGCGCCGCCGCACCAAAAAACGACGCCGTCGCTATACCTTCTACACTTCCTTTGGCTTTCCATAGTCTAGGTGATATTACCTTTGGAATAATAATTACTGCAACAATTAGCATTATTGCAAAGAATCCTAATACCTGTAGGATGGTTATCATTACATCTGTAATTTCAATCGAATCTACTCCGCCTTCTCCAATTGCTATTGAAGATACTACTGACAAAACAGCGATTGCTAAAATGTCATCTACCACTGCAGCCCCTATAATCAGACGAGCTTCAGGCGATTTGATTTTTCCAAATTCACTTAGCACTTGAATGGATATTGCAATAGATGTTGCTGTAAGTGCAGTAGCTATTAGCATGGATTCAAGCGCTTCAAACCCGAACATTTGAAATACGAAATATCCTGCAAAGAACGGGACTACCACACCAAGTGTTCCTACTGTGAATGATGCTTTTCCTCCCCTCAAAAATTCCTTCGGAGTCATCTCTAGTCCTGCCATAAACAAAATCACAATGGCTCCAATTTCTCCTAAAATTCTAATCTCATCATTAATTTGCAATAATTGCTTTCCATCAACTATGAAAAAAGATCCTAATGCAAATGGGCCAACAATAATTCCTGCTAATAATTCCCCTAAAACAATTGGTAACTTTAATCTCAAAAACAACTCTGCCATCAGTTTGGCAGCAAATAGCAGAATTCCTACCCCGATAATTGTCTCGATGAAATGTGCTTCTGCCATTACTTTACATTTTCATAAATGCTTCCATATAAGGGAACTACTGGTTAAAATTAATTTGGACTTTGTCTAATTATGCTATTTTTATAGAATTCACTGTCACTCCCTTCTTTGGGGTGATTCGTCCAATCTCCTGACTTGAGATCTTGTGTTTTTTGAAGATTGATTTTATTTTGTTTGCTTGGGTTGGTGGGGCAATAACACAAAATCCTACTCCCATATTGAAGGTCTTGTACATTTCTTCAGGTTTTACTCCCTGTTCTTGAATTAGTCCCATGATTGGGGGTAATTTAGGCAAAGAGTCAATCTCATATCCAATATTTTTGAGCCTGAGAAGTTTGGTAAATGAGCCTCCGGTGATATGTGCAAAACCTGATACTTTGCATTTTTGAACCATCTCAAGTACTGGCTTGACATAGATTTCTGTTGGTTTCAGCAAAGCATCACCTACTATTCCTACTCCTTTGATTTTGTCTTTAACTGAATATTTTCCTAAGAGTGCTTTTCTTGCAAGTGAGTATCCATTTGAATGAATTCCACTGCTATTTGCACCAATTATCACATCTCCTGTCTTTATTTTGTTTCCTAAAACCATCTCTTTTTTTGATACTAGTCCTACTACCATTCCTGCAAGATCAAATGCAAATCCTTTACCTTCAATAACGTCTGGCATTATTGCAGTTTCTCCACCAACAATTGGCATTGCAGATTTTTTTGCACCTGTAACCAAACCTTCAACTATTTTTTTAAAAATTTGCTGATCATTTTTGTTTGCAGCAATATAATCGACAAATGAAATTGGTGTTGCACCAATACAAATTATGTCATTTACATTCATTGCAACACAATCAATTCCTATTGTGTTGTATTTTTTCATCATGTTTGCAATTACTACTTTGGTTCCAACACCATCAGTATGTGTAGCTAAAAGCTTTCCTCCTGGAATCTCTACTATTCCTGCATAGTGGCCAAAGCCATGTGCAATCTTTGCTTTCTTTTGAAGTTTATGGGTTGAGGCAATCAGTCTACCAATTGCGGCCTGACTTTTCTTAATGTCAGAAATATCTACTCCTGCTTTTTTGTATGTCAGTACCATAGTTTGGTGCGGATTTGCTGCGAATAAAAGAATTTGCCTAGACTAGGGATCACATGTACATGCCAGAAAGCTCTTCTCTATGCTCCACGTATTTTTGAGACAATTCTGTAAAGTCCTCGTGTAGTCTGTCTCTTTCCTTTAGCAATTCTTCTACACTGATATCCATCTCATAAAACCGGTTTATAGCCTCAATTATGGTCGAGGCTGCAGCAGGATCTGGGTCTACCTTGTTTGCCTTTGCAAGAAGCGTAAGGCCTTGAATCTCTCTTACTAGACATTCATTTAATATTCCACCAGGAATCCCTGTGATGAACCCTTGAGGAATCAAGCTGATATCTGCATCTGACATTGTTCTTACCAAGTCTTCTTCAGCTGCACAATACGCTTTATCGTCATGTTCTTCACTTGCAACTCCATCTAAAATTACAATCTCCTTGGATCCTTTCTCACCTGCCCAATCCAAAATTGAAGAAACAATTGTGTAAAGTCCTTCCATTCTTAATGTGATTTCACAAATTATTGCACAAACTGTACCGGTTTTGTTTGCATAAAATCTAAAGGGATGTCTTAGCCTTCCTCTGATAAACACAGTTGATGGTGGCAGATATTTTGATCTCATCACGGCAATCTCTTTCATTTCTAATTGCTCTATGATGTGATTAATTGATAGTGGTCCAACAAGGCCTGCTCCCACAAAACCTGCAAATATTATTGGACTGTTGAGCTTTACTTTATCTGTCTCAAAAACTTCGGCATCGGGAAAGCCTTTTTGCATTCTTTACGTCGAATGTTACTGTCTAATTACTTTTGTGAATAAACAGATTCAACATTACTCTTCCCTTGTCTGTTATTGTGTAGATAACATTTGATCCAACAGCTTCTTTTTGAACAAAGTTGTAATCCACACATAGATGCAGATAATTCAGAAATGATTTTTTCATTCTGATCTTTGATTTTGAATACAGTTCTGAAAAAGTCATTGGGTTTCCTTTAAGCTGATACAACAGTTTTAGGAGTGACAATGTGCTGTAGTCTTTTGTTCTTGCTTTTACTGCGTCTAGTATTTGCTCGTCTCTTTTGATAATAAAATCCTCAAATTGATCTGCTACCTCCAAAGGTACGTAGGTTAGTCTTGCTCTCATCATACCGTATGGTACGGTACATTACTTTATTAATGTTAATCTAGGATATTTTTTGCTCTCCTAGGTGATTTTTTTACACTTCCTTGCCTGGCGATCTAGTACAAATCTAGTATTTTCAAGAAAGATTTGGTTTGGTGTTTGTGAGTTATACTATTTTTAAGATTCAATGGGTCTGAATTGATTTTATTTTCTGCTAAATTCAAACAAAATTAATACACTACTAATTCACACTCTTATCATGGCAGAAGGAAAATTTGGAACATCTGTTACCTGTATGGATGGTAGAATACAAATCCCTTTGGCAAACTGGATTAAAGAAAATTATTCTGTTGACTTTGTTGATACCATAACAGAACCTGGAGTGGATAAAAAAGTAGCAGAAAGCAATGATTTGGATTCTATTAAAGCCAAAGTTGGAATTTCTATCAATGCACACAAATCTGGACTAATTGTAGTCTCAGGCCATCATGATTGTGCAGGTAATCCTGTTTCTGAAGAAGAGCATATCTCTCACATAAAAAAATGCGTAGAGGTGATTACTTCCTGGAATCTTGGCGTAAAAGTAGTTGGTGCATGGGTAGATGGCACTTGGACTGTCCGAACTGTTTGATTAGTAATCACACAATTGGTAAATCACTAATTTTTTTCTTTTAGTTTCTTTTAGAGTTTAAAAAATAAAAAATAAAAAAATTATTTGCTTTATGCGTTAGCTTTTGCTTTAGATGCTGCTCTTGCAACAACAATAGTTAGAATCACTGCAATGATAGTAACAACAATTGCATAAATTAGCATTGGAGCTACTGCATCAGCTGTTCCAAAAATTTCTTTGAAAATTGTTTTGATTGCTTCGTTCCAAGCTAGAGCTGCTACCAAACCAAATGCTGCAGTAACTAATGCTGCAATTTTATCTAAAACTTCCACTTTAAGCGGAACTGGTTTTTCTTCATCATCGGCCATATTTTTCCCTCCTAAATCGCAAAAATCTTAATGGGATTTAAAAATAGATCTACTGTGTTGTAAAGGCAGCAAAATCCATTTGCTACCGTTTTAGGGTGTGCGCAAAATGTAACTCCTTTAGGCGTAATTTGTAATTTTTCAGGTTTATCACAGTTGTTAGGATTGTGAATTATAGGTATATCATCTCCTTTAAACGACCTATGCCTGAACTTTCTGTATGGATATTACCATCAATGCCATCCTTACTGCAGTAGGTTTGGCAATGCTGTGTTTTGGAGGAAACTGGCTAGTCAGTGGCGGCGTAGTTATTGCCAAAAAACTTCGAATTAGTAACTTGGTAATAGGAATGACCGTTGTAGCATATGGTACTTCTACTCCGGAATTAGCTGCAAGCATTGCAGCAGCTGGCGAACACAGCGAAATAATTTTGGGAAATATCATCGGAAGTAATATTGCAAATGTTGGAATGGTTATTGGTATTGCAGCTATAATTGTCCCACTAGCTGTTAGTCGCACAACACTGAGAAAAGAAATTCCAATAATGTTAGGTGTTTCTCTTTTACTAGTTGCACTGTCTGTTGATGGTGAGCTCTCGCAATACGATGGTGGGATTTTATTGGCATCTCTATTGATTTTTGCAGTTTATACTTATCGAGATGCAAAAAAACAACGAGATGAAACTGACGAGGAGATAAGTGAGACAAAAAATGGAGTCTATCTCAAAGCGGGAGGTCTAATTGTAATTGGTGTTGTACTACTAGGAGTAGGGGCTTATCTTACAGTTGAAAATGCAGTAGTGCTGGCAAAGGAATTTGGTTTATCTGAAAAAATAATTGGTCTTACTGTGATTGCAATCGGAACTTCTCTTCCAGAATTAATCACATCTATTATTGCAATTCGTAAAGGACACACAGACATTGGAGTTGGAAATATCATTGGAAGCAACATTTACAATATTTTGATGATAATGGGAGTTGGTGCGGCACTTGGAAGTGTCTTGATTGCTCCTGGAGTTTTCATTGATTATGCAATAATGATTGCCTTTAGTTTGTCTCTTCTAGTTGCATTAAAACTGAGAGTGATAAACAAGACGATGGGATTTGTATTGGCAATAGCATACGTGGCATATCTTGTGGTAACTTTCTTTATCTGAATATTTTGTGCCTAAAATAGGCCTTAAATTGGATTTACATGGATTTTTTCTGCTTTGATGGATGGAACAATTGATGGAAGAGATGCCCACTGTAAAACATTTCTCTTATTGTTGCCAATAGCTGAAATGTTTTGTATTAGATTTGGCAGGTTGTGAATTATCCTGACAGATTTTCCAGGGCTTTTGATTTCTCCGTTCTCAATTATTCTTACTCCACTTCTTGCGGTACAAGAAAAATCTCCTTTGATTGGATTTACTGCATAAGTGTACCATAGTCGGCCTACTAACAACCCGTGTTTTGTGTCTTTGATTATTTCGTCTTGCGACATGTCTCCAGATTCTATTTGCATGTTGTGTGGTGCTGATATGGGGATAGCTTCTGAACTTCTTCCCATAGGGGACCCAGGCCTTGACGCATTTCCAGAGGACTCTGTATTTTCTTTGAAACTATCAAAGAGATTACTGTATGTTTTACAAAATACTCCATTGTCTACAAGTTTGTTTACTTTTGTTTTTACTCCTTCATCATCAAAAGATTTTGATCCTATCCCTTGAGGTATGTGTGGATTGTCTATCAAACTAAAATTATCTACGGCAATCTTTTCGTTAAAAGAATTAGAAAAACAACTCTTTTTTTCTGAAAAAGTCTTCAAATCAAAATTTGATGCTACCACAAAAGCTAAAAGCTCTCCCACAGAATAAGGCTCAAAAATAATAGAGTATTCTCCACTTTCACATTTTTGGGGATTTATTGATTCGACACACATGGTTTTGGCATCCTGTCCGATTTGTTCTGGAGTGAATTTGTCTAGGGTTCTGCAACATGCTTGTCCTATTCCTGAAACCTCTGATAAGCCAAAATTGGAATCGGCGTTTATTATTCCTGCAATGTATGTTCCATTTTCTTGTTCACAGAGACCATTGGAGTTTGCAATTTCAAAATTCTCAGAAACTATGTTAAGTGAGCCTGATATGGCATTGACTTTACTATCTAGCGCGTTATTTATCATAATTTGTGCGATATCAGCTGCCTTTGAACCTGAAATCTGTTCTAATTTTTTATCATATGTTCCGTCAAGTTTTAGTTTTGATTTTGTTTCGTGTGGTAGGGACTTCCAGAATTTCCTAGGCTTTAGATGATTTACTGTGTTCTGTGAACTATCTATGGATCTTAGTAAATCTTCATTATCGCTTGTTTGAATTGAGCATATTTTTTTATCATGAATTATTCTTATTCCATAGTTTTCATCATGATTTTGTTTTATCTCAAAGATTTCAGAATCGGTAATTCTAACAGTTGTAATATTTTTTTTAATGCAAACAATTTCACATTCGTTGATTCCTATTTTTTTTGAATGATCTAAGGCCTTTTCTAAGGCAGACAATTACTCTTTCCTTGGATTTTTGTATTTGTATTTGTCTATCTTTACTAATTCCACATATGAGCCAAACTGTGAAACATCCTTAATCTTGTCGAGTTCTTCATCTTTTTCATCTGCACCATCAAATCTTTTTAGAATCTTGTATTTGGTATTTCTTTCTGCTGGGATTCTGCCAATTTCTCTTACGACTCTTTTGATTTCTTTGGGTCTTAATAGTTGACCGTGTTCTGAACCAGCTGATGTTGAAATGCTCTCGTTAATCAGCGTGCCTCCAAAATCATTTGCTCCCCACATCAATAGTAATTGGGACATTTTTTGCCCCTCTTTTACCCACGACATTTGAATATTGTCGATGTAATTGTTTAACATGATTCTTGCAATAGCATGAGTTAACAAAACATCTTTTCCACTTCCCCCTTGTTTGATTCCTTCGTGGAGTTGATGTTTGTACATTGGGGCCTCACTGTGAATGAAATCAAGTGGTACAAACTCTGTAAATCCTCCTGTTTCTTTTTGAATGTCTCTAATTTTTGCAATGTGTTCCACCCTATCCTGTGGGGTTTCCATATGTCCAAACATCATTGTCGAGGTTGTGTTTATTCCCATTTTGTGCGCAGTTTTGATGATGTCAATCCAATCCTTTACGCTAATTCTTCCAGGGGATATTTTGTCTCTTAACCCTTGATCTAAAATCTCAGCTGCTGTACCAGGAAGAGTATCTACTCCGGATTCTTTGAGCCTTTTCAAATATTCATCAATTGAAGTTTTTGATCTTGTGGCACCATACAGAACTTCTTCTGGTGAGAATCCGTGAATATGAATATCTGGAATTTCATTTTTTATTGCACGACAAATGTTTTCATACACATCTCCTTCCATGTCTGGAGGCAATCCAGCTTGAATACACACTTCAGTGGCTCCTAGTTGATGGGCTTCTTTTGCTCGGCGAACTATCTCTTCTGTGGGTAAAAAGTACCCTTCTTCTTCTCTAAAGTCTCTACTAAATGCACAAAAACCACATTGCTTTATGCAAACATTTGTGAAATTGATATTTCTATTTACTACATAAGTTACAATATTTCCTACTCTTCTCTTTCTAATTTCATCAGCTACTAATCCGATAAGATGAAAGTCCATGCCATCTGAATTGTAAAGTGCAAGTCCTTCTTTTGCAGAAATTTCTTTTTCTGATAAAGTTCTGTTTAAGATATCGGCGATTATAGGATCAGCATTTCTAAACAAAGAATCAATGTTAGTAATCATCTCCAGTATTCCTCCCTTACCAATCCTTCCTTATCTTCAATAAGTGACATCTTCTCTCTTAACTCTTTGCTAATAGATGAAAAAAATTCAGGATATATTGGAAATCTGCACTTCAAATCAAATCCCGATTTTTTAGAATTCTCGTCTATTTTTTTAATTTCTGGCCATGAAAATTCAGGATTTACATAATCTGGAGTAAGTGGGGAAATTCCTCCCCAGTCATTTATTCCAACAGATAGGAAACTCTGATATGATTTTGGTGACAAGTTTGGTGGAATTTGGATATTCATTTCTGGCATGATTACCCTGGATAAAGCAACAATAATTTTGAAATAATTTTCGGCAGCAGATGGAAAATCCTTCATCATGGTGTCGGGCTTTGGTTGAAAGTTTTGTAAAATTACTTCTTGTATGTTTCCGTATTTTGTATGAAGATCTTTTATCGCAAAAAGAGATTCGATGACTTCTTCGGGGGTCTCTCCGATTCCAATTAGAATTCCTGTTGTCATTGGAATTTTGAGTTTACCTGCGTTCTCTAAGACTTGTAATCTTTCCTTTGGTCTCTTACTTGCAGCCAAATGATGCGGCATTCCTTTTTCAATTAGTCTTTCACTGGAATTTTCCAACATCAAACCCATTGACACGTTTGTTTTTTTCAAATCCCTCATCTCTTCAAATGTTAAATTTCCAGCATTGGTATGGGGGAATAGGCCTTCATCTAATGCTAATTCTGATGCAAAAGTAAGATATTCTGCAGTTGATTTGAAACCATTTTCTTTTAGCCAATCTTTGGCTTCCTGATATTTCTGCTCTGGGCGTTCTCCTGTTACAAATAATGCTTCCACGCAACGATATTTTTTTGCCAGTTTGAGCATTTGTTTGATTTGCTCTTTTGACATCATTGATAGTTTCTCTTCACCTGGCTCTGCCTTGTATGTGCAATACGTGCATGTGTCTCTGCACATGTTAATGATGTTGAAAAAAGCTTTTTTTGAAAACGTTACTGTATTTCCTTTGTACTTGGTTCGAAGTTTTTGTGCGGTTAAAAATAACTCTGCAGGGTCTGATTTTGCATTTTGAAAAATTTCAGTGGCATCTTGAATTGAAATCATTTTGTTTTCTAAAACATTGTTTAAACTCTCAGAGT
>JBMSGE010000046.1:0-9810 GCA_049414205.1 Nitrosopumilaceae archaeon | reverse complement strand
AAACCAAATCAAAACAAACCCAAAAACCCTAACCAAAACAAACCTCAAGAAAACAAAAAGTAACTGTTATCTTATCTTTGAGAGATGAATATGTGCTATTTTCCAAGTTGGATGTCTTACTAAAACAAAAGTTGCTCTTCCATCAATAGACATGTGCTCTCCAGTGTATGCCTTTGTGTCTACAAGCATTCCTTTTTGATTTAGCTCAAACGCAACAACAGCGGCATCTCCAAAAATACTAATCTTTGGACTTTTGACTTCGTAGTCATAGTCTGTTATGCTTATGAACTTCAATTGTTCTAACTCTAAAGTTGTCTTTACGTCTTTGAGGTCATATGGCGGCAAGTCGCTAAAACTGGAAAATTTACTATCATCTAGGTGGATTTCTTGGAGGTGAGAAAAATCCTTTGTTTTCCCTGCCTCAAAAAAAGTTTCAATTACCTTGATAATTTCCTCATTTTCAGACAAAACTGATAATCTTGAGAGGTAGAATCAGTTTAAGTCTTCTGTAACTTTCTTACCAAGTTTCGATTATTTTTTTGAGAATCTTTATTAAGAATATCAGGGGTTAATTTTTGGAAATTAAATGAATAAAGAATTAACTCAAAGACCTGGCTTTCTTTTGCTAGTTGATCTAGTGCTTTAGCGCACGAATTACATATCACATTAAAATTATGGCGACTGATTTGGAAAATAAAATGGAAACAATGATTGGTGCTAAAGCACTAATGACAGCCTTAGAAAAGGAAGGCGTAAAGGAAGTATTTGGTTTACCTGGTGGCGCAAACCTTCCTATGTATGATGAGTTTGCACGCTGTGATATTAGACATATTCTAACTAGACATGAACAATCTGCTGCTCATATGGCGGATGGCTTTGGCCGAGTAAGTAGAAAGCCAGGAGTTTGTTTTGCAACATCTGGCCCTGGCGCAACAAACATACTTACTGGAATTGCAACTGCACAAGCTGATTCTTCTCCAATGGTTGCAGTGACTGGACAAGTTCCAGTAGCTATGATTGGACGAGATGCATTTCAAGAAAGTGATATTATTGGAATGGCAAACCCTGTTGTAAAATATGCATTTCAACCAAGAGATGCAAAAGAAATTCCTGAAGTTGTAAGAAAAGGATTCTTTATTGCAGAAACTGGAAGGCCTGGTCCAGTTCTAATTGACATTCCCAAAGATGTTCAACAAAATGAAGCAGAGATGGTATTTCCTGACGAGTTTAAAATTCGTGGTTATCATCCATGGACAGATCCAGATATGGTAAACGTAGAAAAAGCCATCACTATGTTACTTGGTGCCGAAAAACCTGTAATCTTAGCTGGCGGTGGAACAATTATTTCATCAGCATTTGCTGAATTACAGGCTTTGGCTGAATTACTTATGATTCCTGTTGTAACTACTTTCAAGGGAAAAGGTGCATTTCCTGAAAATCACCCATTATCTTTGGGTCCAATTGGTATGCATGGACATGCTGAGGCAAACAAGATAATGACTGAAGCTGATTGTGTATTAGCAATAGGGACTAGATTCTCAGACCGTTCAGTTGGGACCTTTGAAGAATTTGAAAAAAGATTAAAGATTATCCACATGGATGTGGACCCTGCCGAAATTGGAAAGAACCAAACCACATCTGTTGCAGTAGTTGGTGATGTGCGAGCATCATTAAGAATTATGGTGAAAATGTTGATGCAAAAAGCAGTGAAACAAACAGAGGAGAATATCTGGATTAAACATGTAAAAGAAACAAAAGAGTATTGGCATGAGAATCTAAAACTTCATCCTGGCGAGATGGGAGCTGCTAAAATCTTAAGAAAACTTCGAGAACTACTTCCCCATCAATCAATTGTTACTACCGAAGTGGGTCAACACCAAATGTGGGCCTCATTATTCTTTGATGTTATTCAACCTGGTACTTTCTTTAGTTCTACTGGTCTTGGAACAATGGGTTGGGGATTTCCGGCAGCAATTGGCGCCAAAGTTGCAAAACCAGATGTTGCAGTAGTTGACATTGCAGGTGATGGAAGCTTTGCAATGACGGAAAACTCTTTGGCCACTGCAGTTCTTGAAGACATTCCAGTAATTGTATTTGTGCTAAACAACTTTACTTTGGGAATGGTCGCCCAATGGCAGAGAACATTCTATGACAGAAGAATGATTGGAGTTGACCAAGGAAAATACTGTCCTGATTATGTTAAATTGGCAGAATCTTACGGTGCACAAGGAATACGCGCAGAATCTATGGATGAGTTAGATAAGGCAATAAAATCTGCATTAAGCAGCGATGTTGCAACAGTAATTGATATTCCAATTGATCCTGAAGAAGATGTACTTCCATTTGTAGCTCCGGGAACTTCTCTTGGTGACATGGTGCTACCATCATAGTGTGATTAATGATGTGGGCAATTCTTTCTTTACTGGTAGAAAACAAACCGGGAATACTTTTCAAAGTAACTCATCTTTTTAGATCAAGAAATTTCAACATTGATAGCATTTCAGTGGGAGTAACTGAAAACCCTGATTACTCTAGGATGACTATAACCACTTATGGTGATGAAAAACAAGTCGAGCAAATTGTAAAACAACTTGATAAAATGATAGATACCGTTGAGGTCAAGCATCTTGATGAGCACAAAACAGTATATCGAGAACTGAGTATTTTTAAGATTAAACTAAGTAATGCTAATGATAGTATGGAGATAAACAAACTAGCAAATGCATATGGTGGCAAAGTTCATGATGTCAAAAAAGATTCAATCATGGTGGAACTTACTGCTACACCTGATCAAATTGCCGCATTTGAGGAGTTAGCCGCTCCATTTGGAATAATTGATGTAGCACGAACAGGTGTTACTGCGTTACAAAGGAGTGGAGCATGAGAATCAGAATATTTGACACTACTCTTAGAGATGGAGAACAAACACCTGGAATTTCATTATCCCCAGATCAAAAACTAACAATCGCAAAAAAACTTGATGCACTCGGAGTTGATGCAATAGAAGCTGGGTTTCCAGTAATTTCTGAAGGGGAGCTCAAAGCAGTCAAGATGATAACAAGTGAAGGACTGTCTTGTGATGTATGCGGTCTTGCAAGAGCTAATAAAAAAGATATTGATGCTGCAGTTGATGCAGGATTAAATTACATACATGCTTTTATTGCAACATCTGATATTCACCTAGAATACAAGCTAAAACTCACAAGAGAACAAGCGCTTGAAAAAGCAATTGAAGCAGTAGAATATGGAAAATCAAGAGGGCTACAAGTAGAGTTTTCTGCAGAAGATGCAACCAGAACTGACAGAGAATTCTTGAAAAAAGTTTTTGGCGAAGTGGCAAAAGCAGGTGCTGACAGAATTGACATACCTGACACTGTAGGATATGCGACCCCTGAATACATTGCAGAAATTACTAAAGATGCAATAGATGCAACTCATCTTCCTGTTAGTCTTCACTGTCACAATGATTTTGGTTTGGCAGTAGCTAATGCATTATCTGGAATAAGGGCAGGAGCTCAATGTGCACATGTGACAATTAATGGAATTGGAGAGAGAGCTGGAAATGCTTCACTTGAAGAATTTGCAATGGGATTACAATGTTTACAATGGGACCAAAAATATGAGACTGGAATCAAATCTGAATTAATCTATGAAACATCTCGCTTTATCTCAAAACTAGTAGGAGTACAAGTTCAACCAAACAAAGCAATTGTAGGGGATAATGCATTTGGCCATGAATCTGGAATTCATACTCATGGTGTACTCAGTAATCCTTTGACTTACGAACCTATAAGCCCTGAATTGGTCGGTCGCAAACGATGGCTCCAGGTGGGAAAACATGCAGGAATTCATGGAATGAATGCAATGCTTGAAGAATACGGTATCACTCCAACTGAAGAACAAGCACAGCAAATTTTAGGACAAGTGAAGGTTCTTGGAGATCTTGGAAAACAAGTAACTGATGTTGAACTATTGTCCATTGCATCTGAAGTACTAGGTGAAGCAGGAATCAAAAGAATTGTCCACCTAACAGGATTCTCAGTATCTACTGGAATTGGAACGATGCCTTATGCATTTGTAAAACTAAACATTGATGGAGAAGATTTCATTGGAACAGATTATGGTGTAGGTCCTGTTGATGCAGCACTTAATGCCATTCAGAAAATTACTGGAAAAATTTCTGAAATCAAAATTAAAGACTATGGACTAGCATCGATTTCTGGTGGCTCTACTGCACTGTGTGAGGTGACTGTTCGTATTGAGGATGCTGGTAGAAACAAAGTATCAGCCAAAGCAATCGGTGAGGATATTGTAACTACTAGTGTTCAAGCAGTAATTGATGGAATTAACAGAATTATGCTTAAAAAAACACTAAAAGAAAAATTAGCAAAAAACTAATCATTTAAAATTCCCTTATTTACAAAATCATCATGTATAAAATTTCGTTAATCACTGGTGACGGGATTGGCCCAGAATTATCCGAATCTGCAATTTCGGTTCTAAATACAATTAATGACAAAACAGATGTGAAATTTGAGATCACAAAACTATTAGCTGGTGATATTGCCCTCAAAGAAAAAGGAAAAGCCCTTCCTGATGAGACTCTTGAGGCAATAAAAAATTCTGACGTGTGTTTGAAAGCCCCTGTTGGAGAGAGTGCAGCAGATGTAATAGTGGTGTTGAGGAGATTGCTTGACCTTTATGCAAACATCAGGCCTGCAAAATCATATCCGCACATGCCCGCCTTACGTGATGATATTGACATGGTAATCGTAAGGGAAAACACTGAGGATCTTTACACTGGAAAAGAATTCAGCCTGGGAAATTCCTCTGTAGCTTTGAGAATAATCTCTGAAGCTGCATCTAAAAGAATTGCAAAGTATGCGTTTGAGGCTGCCAAACAACGAAGTGGGATGAAAAAAGTCACATGTGTTCATAAATCCAATGTAATGAGAGTAACTGATGGCATGTTTGCAAAAGCCTGCTCTGATATTGCAAAAGAATATCCTGATATTACTTTTGAGCAAATGTATGTAGATGCATGTGCCATGAATCTAATTCGTCAACCACATCAGTTCGATGTTGTTGTAACTACTAATCTATTTGGCGATATCTTGTCTGATGAATCCTCTCAAGTAGTCGGTGGACTAGGAATGGCTCCTGCTGCTAATATTGGTGACAAGTTTGCCTTGTTTGAACCAGTTCATGGTGCTGCATTTGATATTGCAGGACAAAACATTGCAAATCCATCGTCATTTCTACTTTCAATTAAAATGATGTTTGATTGGCTAGGTGCCAAACACAATGATTCAAAATGCATTGAAATTGGTGAGAAATTAGAATCAGTAATCTTTGGTCTTGTAAAAGATGGAATAAAAACAAAAGACATTGGTGGGGATAAAACCACGACAGAATTCACTAAAGAAATCACAGATAGACTATAGGCCAATTTTTTGATTTTGCTTTAGATGAATTCGTAAAGGTATTGTCCTTTTTTAATGCAAGAATAGATTCCCTAGATGAACATATGCACAATCTTCAGAGCAAAAACTTGATTTTTTTGGGACAAAAGATTCTCCGCAATTTTGACATTTTGACATAATGTTTTGCTTGATTTTTTGCAATTAAGTATGTGTAAGTACAAAAATAATGTTACATCGTTAAGAATTAAAAATAATTTCAATATGCATGAAAGGCTATTTTTTAGATTTTTCTAATCCCAATAAATACTGCTAAAGGCACTCCTACATACATTCCAATATTTAGCATAATCAAACTAACGCCATATCCTAACACTCGTGACTCTGAATCTATGTCCACATGATTCAAAATTGACAAGCTTGCCATCATTGGGGTGATTGCAACCTTTACTACTTCTTTAAAGTGGGGATTTTCACGCTCATAATCGGCAATTTGGGGGCTAAATGAATAGTAAAATTCGTTGAATCCTGCAATGAATGCAGAGCCAGATTGTGTCTGAAGTAGTTTGGTATCTCTAATTTCTCTAAGCTTCTGGACTTGAGGGGCAAGTTCAGATCCGTATGTTGCAGTGGCAATCAGACAACCTCCTCCGACTCTGTCTTGAATTTCTGAAATTGCCTCGGATCCTTTTTGCTCCACAGTGTCTGCAAGTTCCTGTCTTTCGTCTTTTGTTTCTTCGTGTGACTCTATTCCTTTCTGATAAGCTTCATTTCCAACATCTACAATAACTTCTCCTGCCTCTTTACCTGCTTCAATTAACAACTCTCCTGTTTCTTTCCCTGCATCAACAATCGCTTGACTTGCATCCTCTGCTTTGTCTTTTAGTTCCGGCTTTGTATCCTGTTTAATCATAAAATTTAGTTTGCTTGATTCTTCAACATATTTTGCTTCAACTAAATACGTCATTCCATCTTCAAAATTATTTTTTGCAGTATCTACACTAAATGAAAAAGGCCAGGCTGTATTTTCAAAATACTCTGTGGCTTTAGTCTCTGGCGACAGTTTTTGATTCCAGATTGTTTTTCCTGAATCAATTTCTGTTACTGTTACTTCTACTAGTTGGTCTTCTACAGGATTATCTCCATAAAGGTATCCTTGATAAGATATACTCTCACCGTAATCGATGTTTCTTTTGTCTGCGTCCATTGCTATTTGACCATGCCATACAAGCGAATATGGGATTATGGTGATGTCTCCATACATTTTTTGTTCATTTGATGTTTCTTTACATGCAGGTCCATACTGTGTTGTGTCAGTTTGTAATCCATCTCGAACATAGGTAAGACAAAATCCAACCGTATCTCCTACTGCTAAATTCATGTCGTTTGAATCATCTGACCTTAGTGGTTTTGAAAATTCAAAGAAATTTCTTGTACCGTCATGTTGTGCTGCACCCACTCCATTTCCTTTAGTGTCTGCAATCCACTGGACTCCATCATAGTGGCCATCAGAGGCAGCCCCTATGCCTAAAACACTACCCGAATCATCATTAACGTCAAAAACCCCATTGTGTGCATTATCGAACTTAATTTCCACCTGATCATCAGGGGTCAAAAGATTATCAATCACATACAATCCAAAATACAAATTCTCCTCATCATTCATTACAAGAAGCATACTGCTATCAGATTTCCCTCCAAAGACGGGGATGACATGCGCTCCATCCCATTCTCCAAGGGATCTGAGACCATCTATGGTTGCAGTGCCATAACCTGACAGTGGTTCTCCATAATGTGCAAATGCCTGATGGGAAATTATTGTAAACGAGAAAATTACTGCAAGAGTAATTACTGAAAGAGTCTTTGTAATGTTCAACAATAATTGTTTTTGAAATCTGTTTAAAAGTTAATCCATGGAATTGTGCTTTTATTTTCTAACAATTTTAAAAAATTTACCCAAAAAATTCTAGTTTTAAAACATTACTGTTGTTTTGACTTTGAAGTTTTTTTGTTATTTTGAGAATTCATCTATAATGCAAAACGAACAGTGTGGGATCTGTTGGGATTTAAAATACGATAAACAAGGGAAAAGCACACATGGAGTTTTACATCCACATGATTTTTCGCCTATTGATTTTTGTGCAAAATGCAAAGAACCAAAATTTGATCATCAAGGTTTCCTAACCCATCGAAGCGAATTTGACTTGAATACCTCTACTTCCAAACACCATGTATTTGTCTCCTCCACTAACGCAATAAACAACTCACAAAAACGAAAAAAATTAGTTTTTGCTCTTGGGGGAATTGCATCTACTATTGCAACTGCAAATACCAACTTGATGAATCTATTTTATTGATTTCTTTATTTGCAGAATTCCAGAAATACATACTCAAAATATTCTTGAAACTATTATTCGTACTGAGCGTCACGATCACTAATCTGAGAACTTTAGAGTTACTGAATTTTCAGTAGTTATCACGTTGCCCTCTTTTTCTAATGTGGATTGAATGATTGCCTCTAAGAATGCCTTTAAGAAGATAGATCCATTTTTTCCGAACTCGTGGTGAACACTGACCGTACTAACACTCTCTTCTTTTTGCATATCACACATACCATAGCCACAATGCTCAAAATACATCTTGATGAACTCTGTTATGGATTCAGGCGTTAGTTCCTTCCATTTGAATAGAATAAAGTCTTTAGGCTCCTTGGAGCCAACTGATTTTGCAAAGTTAATGATATTTTTTTCATCTAGAGAGTTGAGTAATTCTCGAAATGAGCCCTTACTCATTTCAACCATTCCAAACTTTTTCATATATTGGTCCAATTCCACATGATCTCCAAAAATTTGATTTGCCAAAGTATTCATGCTAATTCTTTTTTCTTCGGCCTCTTTTCTTAGCCCTTTTTCATATTTTTCATCTATTCTAAATGTGATAGTAGATGTTTTTTTGCTCAAACCCGATTATGCTTGCAATTGATTGCAGTATAAACTTCTTGATTATATTTTGTAAAAACCTATTTTTGTCATGAAACAAATTTCCAAAAACCTAACAATATCCTCAGAACAGCTAAGCCAGGATATGGCACAGCAAAAGCCAATGCTTGTGTTTGACCTACGTTCAATAGAGCAATTTGAACAATCTCATGTGGACGGGTCTGTTCATGCAGTTTGTGATGCACAAGCAAAAGAGAAAATCCTCCCTAAAATCCCACAGAATGTAAAGATTATTTTAATTTCAGAACCTGAAGAAATTTCAAAAGAAATTGCACAGATGATGGCTGAATTTGGACTAGATGCTTACTATCTAAAAGAAGGCTTTTCAAGCTGGAAAGGAAATCTCACTACTGGAAAAACAGGCAAGCATATCGCTCCTGAAGAATTAGCCTCAAATCTGGAAGGAAAATTTTTGTTAGATGTGAGAGATTCAGATGAGTTTTCTGAATATCAAATCCCTGGAAGTGTCAACATCCCGCTAAATGATCTTTTTAATCCCGAGACACTTGAGAAAATCCCTCGTGACAAAGAGATTGTAACCATTTGCCCTCATGGAAGTAGGGCAATGATTGCCGGTTTTGCTCTGGCTCGCGCAGGAATCTATTCTAAAACACTTGCAGGCGGATTGACCAATTGGAATCAAGTATTAAAACCAGTAACTGTGGTATCTGAACCTGTACAAATAATTCAAGTACAAAAGATTGGAAAGGGATGTCTATCTCACGTCGTAGTATCTAATGATGAGGCAGTAGTGATAGATCCTCTATACCCTATAGAAAAATACACTGAACTTGCAAAACAAAATGGTTTCAAGATTACAAAAATCTTTGATACCCATCAACATGCTGATCATGTTTCTTCTGCAAGAGATTTGGCAGAGACAACAGGTGCAAAACTGTATCTATCTAAATATGAAGGGTATGACTTTGATGCAAATTTTGTTGGAAATGACAACCAATTTGAGTTTGGAAATTCGAACTTGAGAGTACTTCATACTCCAGGACACACTCCAGGAAGTCTTAGCTTTGTTGTGGATGAGAAATATGTCTTTACAGGAGATATCTTGTTTGTGGAATCAATTGGAAGACCTGATTTGAGGGACAATGCAGAAGAATTTACTGAAGAATTGTATGCCACACTTCACAAAAAATTACTGCAACTCCCACACTATACAATGGTATTTCCAACTCATCATGGACAAGATGTTGCACCTGTAGATGGAGCGTTTTATTCTACTATCCAACAATCAAAGAATCTTCCATGGCTTGATATTCCAAAACCCGAGTTTATCCAAAAGGTAGTGGCAAAAACTCTCCCAAGACCAATGAATTACAGGAAAATCATTGCAGTCAACAAGGGGGAACTTGGATTAGTTCTAACTGAGGTGCCTG
>JBMSGE010000045.1:0-10296 GCA_049414205.1 Nitrosopumilaceae archaeon | reverse complement strand
ACACACAATACTGGCTAGCAATTTACGGAATCTTTTTGGGACACTCTACAATGTTCATGTGGCCTGCAGGTGACCGTGAACTCTTAATTGATCTTATGGAAAAAATGACAGGTGCACGAGTTACACACTCTTATTTTGTTCCAGGTGGAATTCGAAACGACTTACCTGCTAACTTTGAAGATGTTTGTTTAAGGCAAGTAAACTATTTTGAAAAACGAATTAAAGAATACGCTGATGTTTTCTATAACAATCCTATCTTAATCTCAAGAACTGAAAATACTGGTATCTTAACAAAAGAAAATGCTATAAAATTAGGCACTACGGGCTCTGTTCTACGAGCAAGTGGTGTTGATTATGATGTTAGAAAGAAAGAGCCTTACGATGTTTACGACGAATTAGATTTTGAAACAAATGTTATGACAAGTGGGGATTCTTATGCAAGATCACGAATTCCGTGGCTGGACATGATGGAAAGCTGTCGAATTATTAGAGATGCATTACAAAAGATGCCAAAGTCAGGATCAGTGAGAGTAAAACTAAAACCAAATCCAAAGGGAGAACTTGGTTCAGTTTACAAACGCGTTGAATCTGGAAGAGGTGCATTAGGTTGTTACATTGTCTCAGACAAAAAGGTAGAGCCATACAGAGTAAAACTAAGTGTCCCTTCCTTTAGGAACCTCATTGCATTACCTCATCTTCTCATAGGGGAAAAATTAGGAAACATGCCATCAGTTTACTGGAGTCTCAATTACTGGCCAGTGGAGGCAGATAGATAAATGTCAGTCATTGCACCAAATTTCAAATTAAGTGAATTTATCAAGTCACTTCTTGATAATGCGTTTTGGATTCTTCTAATCGTTACTTTAATTGGTCTTCCAGCCATAATGTTCATTCTATTTTACATAGAAATGCCTGTAATTGATGGTGAGTTACTTACACCATTCCTCGCACTTACGTGGTTGGCAGATCCTTCAAGATCAATACCTATCCTTAAGGCATTTATGGCAACTGACCTCTTTAGAATTGCAGCATTTCCTGGATTTGGTTTTGCTGCACTAATTGCAGCAGGTACTATATTTGTAGAAAGAAAGATGTTAGCAAAACTCCAGCTTAGAGTTGGACCATTTTATTGTGGCAAAGTAGAAGGTATTTTACAATTAATGGGTGACGGCTTAAAATTAATTTCAAAGGAAATAATTATTCCAGCTAAAGCCGACAAACCTCTTTTCTGGGCAGCTCCAGTTTTGTTTGTCGCAACAGCGGCAGCGTTTGTTGCCCTTATCCCAGTAGCACCAGGATGGGTAGTAGCAGACTTGGATGTAGGTCTCCTAGCAGTATTTGCAGTAATTGGATTTTTCCCAATCATAACTATTCTATCTGCGTGGTCTGCAAACAGCAAGTTCCCATTCATTGGTGGAATACGTGCATTATATCAAATGGTTTCATTTGAAATTCCTCTGATTCTTTCATTACTTGGAGTGGTTATTTTGACTGGAACTCTGAATCTCTCAGAAATTACTGCCAGCCAATCCTCATTCCCTTGGATTATATTTTTGCCTATAGGAGCTATTGTGTTCTTCATTACAATGCTTGCTGAGCTAGAAAGAATTCCATTTGATTTACCAGAAGCAGAAAGCGAAATTGTTGCAGGTTGGTTAACTGAATTTTCTGGAATGATGTATGGTTTAGTACAATTAGGAACTTATCTCAAATTGTATTCATTTGCGGCACTCTTTGTAGTACTTTTCTTAGGTGGTTGGAACGGACCAATGCTTTGGCCACCATTCCCTGAGGAGATAATTACTGAAGGAATTGAGCTAGGACCAGTAACCGCTCAATTCCCAGGACTTCCAGTATTCTCACAAGAAATGCTAAATGGAACAATTTGGTTTGTTCTAAAAACTGTTGGAGTAATATTCTTCATACTTTTACCAAGAGGTGTATTCCCACGTATCAGAGTAGACATGCTCCTTGATCTGGGATGGAAGAAGCTAATCGGATTAGCATTCGTTAACATCTTTATAGCACTCGGCTTGCTCTATGCTGGAATCTTGGGACCTGGAGGTATATTGTAATGGGAACTGCAACAGGAATAATCAGAGCACTCAATTCAGGAATAAAACATATCGCGCTAAAACGATTTACTCTTAGATATCCTGAAGAGAAACTAAAATTTGTTGGAGATGGATATCAATTTGATCCATCAACAGGAGTGGGAATTGCTGGTCTAAAAGGACGACACATGTTATTCCATGATCACTGTACTGGATGTCAATTATGTTCAATTGCTTGTGAAGGTGTTGCCGAAGCAATAGGAATGGTGAAGGTTCCAGAAGAATGGAAACAAAATAAAAAATCTATCATGCCACAAATAGATTATGGTAAATGTGTATTTTGTGGACTTTGTGTAGATGCTTGTCCATTTTATGCATTGTATATGACAAATGATTATGAATTATCTTCATTTAGCAAAGAAGGCTTGATTTACACTCCCGCTCAACTTGCAGTCAAACCTGAAGTTGCTCAGGACTCTGAAATACAAATTTCTAATAGAGGTGCAACTCATGGCTGATGCTGCATTTCTTGCTTTATCTGTAATTACAATTGGCAGTGCAATTGCTGCTTTAGAATTAAGATCTCTAGTTTACGGTTCAATTGCTTTGATGGGAACACTTGGTGGAATTGCAGGATTCTTTATTCTGTTAGACTCTCCATTTGTTGCAATGTTTCAGCTAGCAGTCTATGTTGGCTCTATTGCTGTTTTGATTCTATTTACTGTCATGTTAGTAAAACGAGAGCTTATCTTCAAAAAAGTAGAAGACAAGCGAAGAAAATTTGTCGGGATTGCATTAATGCTAGTTTTCATGGTTGCATTGGGTGCAGTAATTTTAGATTCTGGAATTAAACAAATTACCACTGATGAGCCTGCTGTAGACTTTAGGGAAATAGGTGATGACTTTTTGACATATTATTGGCCAGCACTAATTTTGATGGGTCTGATATTATCAGGTGCAGTAACAGGTGCACTAGTTTTAGCAAGAAGGGTAGATGAGGAGAATGGCCAACGAGTTAACTGAGTTTATTTTGGTATCTGTTGCCCTACTGGGTATCGGAATTTATGGTCTTTCAGTAAAAAGAAATGCCATTCGAATGTTATTTGCTATTGAAATTGTAATTAATGCTGCAAATCTTAACATGGTTGCATTTGGACGATTTTTGCCACACAGTGGTGGCCAGACTTTGGCTCTTTTCTCAATAGCAATCGCTGCAGCAGAAGTGGCTGTAGGGCTTTCTTTGATTATTGTGGCATACCGCATGTATCATAATATCGATATCGCTGACTTTAGGAGCTTGAAAGGATAATGGAATACGCACTCTTACAGGCAGTTTTCATACCTCTACTGTTATCCCCAGTTGCCTATATTATTGGAAGAAAAATGGGTCCCACCCCAGCAATGTGGTTTACTTTTGCAATCTTGCTATACACAACAATTCTTGTCATCCAAGCTGCCCTTAATGGAACTACTGAAGAACATTATCCATGGACAGAGATGTTTGGAGAATTTGGATTCTTGATGGATGGCTTGGCATCACCATTTGCAATAATGATTTACGTGCTAAGTACAATTCTTGCCCTCTATTCAAAACCATACATGATTCACAAATTCCATGAACAATATGAGGAAGAACAAAAACAATTACAATCGAGTGGTGGACAATCAGCAGTAGTAGAATCCACTTCTCTTACAAAATATGTCAATGCCAAATCTGGACTTTACTTTGCACTGTACCTTGTTTTTGCAATGGGTATGCTTGGAACAGTCCTTGCAACAAACTTGATTGAATTTTATATTTTCTTTGAAGTTATGCTTATTCCTGGTTTCTTTTTGGTTGCCATCTGGGGAGATGGACCAAGAAGAAAGATTGGTCTAATGTTCCTGTTTTGGACACATGCAGGAGCAGTTGTTTTGTTATTGGGCTTTTTGATGATTGGCCTAACAATTGGAAGCTTTGACTTTGCAGATATACAAGAATCAGCAATACCAGAAGACATTGTAATGCTTTCGGCCATTGCGATTGCAATTGGTCTTGGTGTTAAACTGGCAGTTTTCATGTTCCATATTTGGCTGCCCTATGTCCACGGTTCAGCACCGACGCCAATCAGTGCTCTTTTGTCCCCGGCAATGATCGGAATTGGTGCATATGGTATCTTTAGATTAATTGTTGAATTCTTACCTTCTACTTTTGCAGAACTTTCAATTTGGTTCCACATTTGGGGTCTTGTTACTATGATTTATGGTGGCGCCATGGCGTTGATGCAAGATGACCTTAAACGACTACTTGCATATTCTAGTATCAGTCAAATGGGTTACATCCTATTTGGTATTGGTTCCATGTCCGCACTTGGTTTGGCAGGAGCCGAGATGATGTATGTCACTCACGCATTAGGAAAAGGCATACTCTTCATGATGGCCGGAATTATTATCGTAAAGGTAGGAACGCGTAGCATAACAAAACTAGGTGGTCTTGCAGGCAAAATGCCAATCACGGCAGTATGTGCTGTAATTGGGGCTCTAACAATAATGGGTGTACCACCAACTAGTGGATTTATGGGAGAATGGATTCTATTTTATGGTGCGTTAGAAACTGCAATCGAAGAAGGTTCGACAGTAAGGGCTGTTACCTTTGGATTGGGTCTAGTTGCAACGGCCTTGACAATGTCATATATTCTCTGGATGCTAAAACGAGTATTCTTTGGCAAGACACCAGAACATCTTGAAAATGTGAAAGAAGGAAGCTGGTACATGACAGCTCCAATGATGGTTCTTGCAGGATTTACAGTCGTAGTTGGAATTTATCCAGATATCTTCTTGAAAACAATCATTCCATACATGCAAGGAGTGTTGGGAGTTTAGAAAATGGCAACAGAAACTATTGGTTTACCATTTGAGGCAACTTCTGCTGCTGCATGGTTAGTTTGGATTTTACCATTTGCTGCAGCCCTTATTATGCCAGCAGTTGGCAAAGCCTCAAAGAATCTCACGGGATATGTTGCAGTAGGATTTGCATTAATGAGTGCACTTTCAGCTGCATCTCTTATTCCAGTTACTTTGGATGCTAGTGAAATTCATCATCAAATTACTTGGATTGAAGCAATTGGCTTGAAAGGAGGAGTTCTTGCAGATCCATTATCTGTAATTATGGCAAACGTAGTCGGTTGGATTTCCTTCCTGATTATGATTTACAGTACAGGATACATGAAAGGTGACAAAGACATTACAAGATTCTGGTTCTGGATGATGTTCTTTATTGGTTCAATGCAAATCATTGTTTTATCTGATAACTTACTTCAGGTCTTCTTTGGATGGGAAGGCGTCGGACTGGCATCCTATGCTCTGATCAGTTTCTGGTATCGTGACAAGAAGAAGGATCATGTTGGAACAGAAGGAAGAACAGTTTTAGGATTATTGGATTATTATGCTCCAACACACGCAGGAATGAAGGCCTTCATCATGACCAAAGTTGGAGATGTGATGATGATTGCAGGAATGCTTTTGATTTTCTTGTTTGCTGGAACGTTTGGATTCAAAGAATTAATGGGTGACCTGGGATGGGCCGAAGCAATGTCTGCTCAAGGACTACTTGTCCCAGCATTTGTATTGTTATTTGGAGGTGCTGTAGGAAAATCCGCACAATTCCCACTAAACGAATGGCTATTGGAGGCCATGACTGGCCCAACTGCAGTTTCTGCATTAATCCATGCTGCTACAATGGTAAAAGCAGGTGTATTCCTTGTTGCCAGAATAGGACCAATCGTATTTGCATTGGCTGCTGCAGGAATAATGGCAGAGCAATTCTTTGAAATTGTAGCATGGGTTGGCGCAATCACTGCATTATTGCTTGCCACTCAAGGTATGGTTAACCAAGAAATTAAGAAAGTTCTTGCATATTCTACTGGTTCTCAGATTGGTTACATGATGATGGCACTTGGGGTTGCAGGACTATCTCATCAATACGTTGATGGATACACGGCTGGATTCTTCCACTTGATATCTCATGCAATGTTCAAGGCTTCTTTGTTTATGGCAGCAGGATCGTTGCTACATGTGGTAGGTTCTAGATTCATGTCAGATATGGGTGGACTTCGCAAACACATGAAAAAAACATACGCCTTCATGTGGGCTGCAGGTCTTGGATTAATGGGAGCTCCATTTATCACAACAGGATTCTGGAGTAAGGATGCAATATTTGCAGCAGTTTATGAATCTGGAAATGAATGGGCATTACCACTATTTGCAATCGCAGTATTAACTGCAATAATAACAGCATTTTATACAACAAGAATGATGGGCCTTGTCTTCTTTGGCAAGAAGAGCAAACACATAGAAAAAATGGAAGAAGAAGGACATCATATTCATGAAGCAACAGTTTCGATGTGGATTCCATATGGTATTCTTGCAGTTCTCACAATCGGTATTGGTTTAATCGGATTATCTGCTGAAGAAAATATCCATCATATGTTTGAGTTGTATTTGGATCATTCATTTGGTATTCACTCAGAACATTATGAAAGTGGAGATTCAATTCTTCCGGCACCGCTAGATGGACTTAATCCAATGGCATTAGGTGCGTCGTTGGTTGCATTCTCAATTGGTATTGGACTAGGTTACATCTTCTATATCGGACGTTGGGTGGATCCAGTAAAATTTGTCAACTCTAACATCTTTTTCTATGCAATTCACAAAGTTATGTTAAACAGATGGTATCTTAACGCAATTATCTACTGGTGCTTTGTTGTAGCCCCATTATGGCTAGCAAGAGCCGTATTCAGATACTTTGAGAGAACAGCTATAGATTATGGAATGAATGATGGATTCCAAAAAGCTACTGGATGGGGTGCCAAAGTAGTACAAGGAACACAGACAGGTGTGACACAATCATACCTATTCGTATTTGGAGCAGGATTACTCTTTGTAGTTCTGATATTGTTGATATAGGAGGATTATGAGATGTTAGAAATTACTTCCACCCCATTGGTAATAATAGCGATACTTGGTACTGCCGGAGTCATTTTACCAGTAATTAATGTAATTAGAAAAGAAAAAGGCTCCAACTCGTTTTATGCGGTAATTGCATTTGCCGCATTAATCATTTCTATCGGATATGTTGGTTATCAATTCATAAATGATAACATTCTTCCTTCTGCATTATTCTCTGAAGATGTTATAGTCGATGATGCGTTTGGTGGATTCTTTGCAATTGCAATGCTAATTGTTGCAATCTTCACAACAGTTGGTTCATTCAATTACATGAGAAAACACAATTATCCAGCAATTTACTATTCTCTAATCTTACTATCCACAATTGGTATGGTGCTAGTTGCATATTCTACTGATTTGATTATGCTATTTGTTGCATGGGAGCTAATGAGTATTCCAACATATGCTCTTGTTGGATTCATTAAAAGAAATCCACAATCAAATGAAGCTGCACTAAAGTACTTCTTATTTGGCGCACTGTCATCTGCAATAATCATTTACGGTATCTCAATAACATACGGTATTACTGGTTCCACAAACATTGGTGAAGTCATACAAGGATATGCGAACCTTGATCCTGGACTACTTCCACTTGCATTACTATCAGTTGGAATGTTCATTGCAGGCTTTGGATTCAAGATGGGATTAGTTCCATTCCATCAATGGCTTCCAGATACTTACGAAGGTGCCCCTCCAACCATCACTACTCTTCTAGCTGCAGGTACCAAAAAGGCAGGATTTGCAGCAACAATTAGAATTGTAGTTCTTGGAATGGTAGTCCTTAATCTTGATTGGACACTGGCTTTGGGAATCTTAGCAATCATGACTATGACTATCGGTAACGTTGCAGCAATTATGCAAAAAAATCTATCAAGAATGTTGGCGTATTCCAGTATAGCACATGCTGGTTACATATTGATTGGACTTGCAGTATCACCATACAGCTCTCTTGGATTACAGGGATCTTTATTCCAAATACTAAACCATGCGGTAATGAAAGGAATGGCCTTCATTGCAGTTGCTGGAATTGTAACTACGCTTGCTGTAACTAATTTGGATAAACTAAAGGGTCTTGGTAGAAGAATGCCAATTACTTCTCTTGGTCTCGTAATTTCCTTACTGGCTCTTGCTGGTGTTCCTCCTCTTGCGGGTTTCTGGAGTAAATTAATGCTCTTTGGAGGTGCTCTTGATGCAAGTTCTGCTTTATGGTGGGCTCCATGGCTTGCAATAGCAGGTGTCCTTAACAGTGCTCTATCACTAGCTTACTATGGTTGGATTATGAGACGAATGTACTTTGAGGGAGAAACAGAAAAGAGAGTATCTGAACCAAAATCAGTAATCGCAGTTGCAGTGTTCTCAATAATCTTCCTAGTTGGATTCGGTGTCTATCCAGATCCAATTATCAAATTTGTAGAGTATGCAACTCCAATAGTTAGTTTAGGTCTTATGCCTTAAACATCGTAAATTTAATCAAGTTTTCAAGATTATTCTTTGCATCATTGTCAGGAATTTTTCTCAATCCCTTTCTAGCCTTTTCAGAATATTCTTTTAACATCTCTTCCATCTTATCAAAAACATCTCTTGGATCAGAACTCTTCTTTATGAGCAAATTGAATAGTTTGTCTTCATTTTTCCAATCTAACAAATCATCTCTAATTTGATATGCTATCCCAATATTCTTGCCATACTCTGTAAGTGATTCAATTTCTTCCTCAGTACCTTTTCCAATGATTGCGCCAATCCTTGATGCTGCCTGGAATGCAACAGCTGTTTTGTACTCAATTACTTTTAGATAATCATCAAATGTAACATCCTCACTTGTCTCTAATCTGTTTTCAATCATCTCTCCTTCACTCATGAGCATTGCAGTGCTTGCCAATTCTTTTGTTATTCTTGCATTGTCAAGTCTTGAGGAAATTCCAAGAATCAATCCCAAAACAAAGTCTCCAGTCAAGACACTAGTATTATACCCATATTTGATATGGAATGGATCCTTTTGTCTTCGTAGGGTTTCATTATCAATAATGTCATCATGAATAATAGATTCCATGTGGAGAAATTCTACTGCACATGATGCTGCTAGAGTATTATCATCAACCTTACCTACACTTTCTGCAGCTAAAACAAGAATAATCGGTCTTATTCGTTTTCCTCCATCTAAAGAATATTTCAAAGGTTCAATGAACTCGGATTCAGAATAAAGATCTAATTCTTTATCTAAGGATTGATTAATTTTATCAATATATTTTCCATAGGTTTCAAGTAGAGGATTAATCTCTAAATTTTTCCTGTCCAAGATGGCCTAAAGAAAAACCTCTGTCATTACTAAATAAATCTTGGTGCTCCAGCCGGGATTTTCATCGTATGATTTTGAACCCGGGATCACTGCCTTGAAAGGGCAGTATGCTTGACCGGTCTACACCACTGGAACCCAACAAAATTCAATATTTTATCCATAAAATCTTTTGTAAACAACAAAGATTTTTTTATTGGCGATTTAGGAGTTGTCATATGAATTTAATAAAAAGAATCGATGAAATGATTGAAGAGAGAAGCTTACTAAAACACCCATTTTACGAAATGTGGTCTGATGGAAAATTAACCGTAGAATCTTTAGCAGGGTATTCTAAAGAGTATTTTCAACTTGTAAAAGCAGTACCTGGATTCATGAGCCCAATTATAGAACAAGCTCCAGAATCAGTAATTCCTGAATTAGTTGATAATCAGCAAGAAGAGGCAGACCATATCCGACCCTGGATAAAATTTGCCGGAGAACTTGGAATATCTGAAGAAGAACTTACCAACTACGAGGGCTTGAATAAGACCAAAAAAGCAGTATCTGATTTGGCAGAACTAATGAATACCTATGAAGGCGGCTCTTGTGCCATGTATGCCTTTGAAAAAGAAATTCCAAAAATTAGCCAGACAAAGCTAGATGGTATGGCAAAGTTCTATGGAATGTCAAGTGATGATGCTACTGAATATTTCAAATTGCATACAGAAGCAGACATCAGACATGCGGCTGCTTGGAGAAATATCTTGGAGACATCTACAAACACCGATGAATTAATACAAATTGCAGACAAATCCATTTCTGCACAAAACTTGTTGCTTGACAGTTGCTACGAAGCATACTGTTAGGCTGATAACATTTTAAACTGCAGATATATTCCATTTTTGTAGGGCCCGTAACTCAGCTTGGTAGAGTAACCGGCTCATAACCGGTGAGCCAAGGGATCGAAGCCCTTCGGGCCCA
>JBMSGE010000044.1:0-10307 GCA_049414205.1 Nitrosopumilaceae archaeon | reverse complement strand
GAGGTTCTAATGCATCATATGCATATGGTATTTCAGGAAGTGTGTATTTTCCCATGAATCCAAAACATGTGTTATTCCATTTATTGCTTTACTAGGCAATTGGTTTTTACTTGCTAAAAAATACTAGAAAATTTGTGAAATTTCAAATTATTTTTTTATCAATAATTCTAATCTCATCTCTAGTTGTTCTTTTGGAGTTATTTGAGGAAGAAAATGATTTCAAATTGTATTTAGAAAATAGCGTCCCCTTTGTCGGTTCTGAGATCCCAAAGTTTGATGGAATAGATGGGGAAGGAGTAAAAATTGCAGTGATAGATACAGGTGTTGATTTTAATCATCCAGATTTGTTGGGATGGGGTCCTGATGGGAAAGTTGTTGGAGGGTACAATTTCATACAAGAAGGGGAATTGCCCATGGACAATAATGGTCATGGAACCCAAGTTGCAGGAGTAATTGCAGCAGATGGACAAGTCAAAGGAATTGCACCAAAGTCAAAAATTTTAGCATACAAAGTTTCTGAAGACGGAGATGCGGTATCTTCTGATTTAATCATAAAGGCAATTGAAAAAGCAGTTGAAGATGGCGCAAATATCATCAACATCAGTCTTGGCGTAAATAAAACAAATGTGGAGATAGATGAGGCAGTCACCAAAGCCTTGGAAAAAGAAATCTTCGTGGTAACTGCTGCTGGAAATGATGGTCCAGGAACAGGAACGATAGGGAGTCCAGGAAAAAACTTTGGTTCAGTTACAGTGGGTGCAACATACAATAATTTGACTTCAAGTTTAGTTGCAACACTAGAGGTCAACAAAAAACCATATACAGTTATTCCAATGGTAGGATCTGCAAGTTTAGATGAACCAATAGAAGGTCAAATAATTTTTGGAGGTTATGGAAAAGAAGAAGACCTTTCTGGAATCAATGCGACAGATGCAATTCTTTTAGTTGAAAGAGGAAGTGATGTTGAAGGAGAGTTGTTATATTTTTCAATCAAAGAGAAAAATTCTGCTAATGCTGGAGCAAAAGCAGTGATTGTATACAACAACGAACCAGGGATTTTTCTCGGAGAGTTAACTCATGAATTTGTGGAACCTGGATACCAACCAAGAATTCCGGTAGTATCCATTGACAGAGAAGAGGGTCTAGAAATCAAAGATATGATTCAAGAAGAAAATTTTGCTAGTCTCAATCTATTTTTTAATCCAGATTTTGTTGCTCACTTTAGTTCACGCGGACCAGTATCGCCATTTTACATAAAACCAGACATTGTAGCCCCCGGAGCATACATCAACACTACTCAAAATAATGGAGGGTACAACTTTACTAGCGGGACAAGTTATGCAGCACCACATGTCAGCGGAGCTGCTGCCCTGTTAATTCAAAAAAATCCCAATATCCACCATCATGAAATTAAATCTCTATTATTGACTACATCTGAGCCTGTATCTGATGCCTATGGGCAAGAATTTTCCCTAAAAGACGCAGGTACAGGAAGGCTAAACATTGCGAGGGCATATGAGGCAACTCTGATAATTCAGCCACCGCATTTTGTCATGAACATATCATCTGAGAAGCCAATGGAAGAGCAAGTCTTGAAACTATCGTCACTGAATGGTTCGTTGGATAATATTGATGTTTTATTTGAAGGTCCAGAATTTATCCAGTTTTCAAATTTTCGTGAAGGAGATAGTTTGAAAATTAGAATGAATGCCTTGGAAGATGAATTCGGAGATTACGAAGGCAGAATAATTGTAAATCAAAATGAAGACAGATATGTAATTCCATTCTTATTGCATTATACACAAGCATCTGTTTCCACATCACAGCAAGATGGGAAATTAAGCTTTGAAATTTATCATCCAGAAAAATGGAGTTTTGCAAAAATTTCAGTAACTAATAGCAAGGATGGTTCAACAGAAACAATATCTACAAACCCAGGAAAAGTAGCAACAATGAATGTTTATGAGAATGGAGAATATTGGATTCAAACTAATGTCAGAACAGAAGAAGATTCGTTTGATGCCTTTGATGTAATTGAAGTTAATTCAGTCTTACCTGGAACAACCAAACCGTTTGATTGGTTTGGTATTCCAGAAAAACAGATTGGATTAATTGCAATAGTAGTGATTGCTATCGGAATAATAGGTTTGAAAATTTCAAGAACTAAACAAGTTTAGGTCCAGCACTTTTAATCTCTGCTGAAACACCATCGAATTTTTCAAAATTTTCAATAAACATTTTTGCCAAGCTCTTTGCAGATTTTTCATAGGCAGATTTGTCTGTCCATGTGTTTTTTGGATCTAAAATTTCCGGAGGAACATCATCAACTTTGGTTGGAATGTCTAGATTAAACAATTCATCATGTCGATATTCAACTTTATCAAGTTCCCCAGTTAATGCAGCAGTAACCATTGCTCTGCTGTATTTTATTTTGATTCTAGTACCAATACCATATGGCCCACCTGACCAACCAGTATTAATCAAGTAGACAGTAGTATCATGCTGGTTGATTTTCTCACCTAAGAGCTTTGCATAAACAGATGCTGGTCTAGGCATGAAAGGTGCTCCAAAACATTCAGAAAATACTGATTTTGGCTCCTTTATTCCACGCTCAGTTCCAGCCAATTTACTGGTATATCCAGACATGAAATGATACATTGCACCTTCTTTTGTTAATCTAGATACTGGTGGCAAAACACCTAATGCGTCAGCTGTAAGAAAGACGATTACTTTGGGATGGCCTCCAACACTTGGAATAACTGCACCAGGGATGTAATCTAATGGATAAGCCACACGCGTGTTTTCTGTTAAAGCATTATCATCATAATCGGGATGCCCATCATTTAGTACAACGTTTTCTAGAACAGCTCCTGGCCTAATTGCATTCCAAATTTCAGGCTCTGCCTCTTGACTAAGATTGATACATTTTGCATAGCATCCTCCTTCAAAATTAAAAGTTCCATTATCTGACCAACCGTGTTCATCATCGCCAATCAAGTTTCTGTTGGGGTCAGCAGAAAGAGTTGTTTTTCCAGTACCGGATAATCCAAAGAATAATGCAGTGTCCTGATTTTTTCCAATATTTGCAGAACAATGCATAGGAAATATCCCACGTTCTGGTAACAAGAAATTCATTACTCCAAACATTGATTTTTTCATTTCACCGGCATAACGAGTTCCACCGATTAGTACGATTTTTCTAGTCAAATCAATTAAGATGAATACGTTAGATGCAGTTCCATCAACTTCAGGTACTGCTTCAAATTCATTGATGCACATTACAGTAAATTCTGGAAGGTGGTTTTCCAGCTCTTCTTCAGTTGGTCTGATAAAGAGTTGTCTTGCAAAAAGACTCTGCCATGCATGATCATTAATCACTCTAATTGGCAAACGTGTTTCTTTGTCTGCTCCAACAAATCCATCAAATACGAAAAGTTCTTTATCGTTTACAAAATTTTTCATCTTTTCAAGAATTTTCTCAAATTTGTCAGATGGGATTTGATGGTTGATTTTTCCCCAATCTATTGTATCTCGAGTAATATCATCCACTACAATGAATCTATCATCAGGTGAACGTCCTGTATATTTTCCTGTATTTACCGAAAGTGAGCCAGTTGTGTTTACCACTCCTTCGTCTTTACTAACAGCATTTTCTACAAGTTCATCTGGTGTGAGATTTCGAAATACTTTGGAGGGATTTATTCCAAATTCCTTAATTTGTGATGAAAATTTGTCAGTTACGCATGAACTTACCACTTCAGTCAATGATGGCAATCTCCATTAAATGTAATTTAATCCCAGGTGCAGTCATGAGATATTTCGATCCGCCTTGATTTTCCTTATTATCTCTTTCCTATGATCTGGATTATTTTGGTCTAGGAACGTATTTATGTAAAATTTCAAAAGTGGTTCTGATGCCAATCAATAAAGAAAAACTAGCAAAGAGAGAAGAGGCAAAAGAGCACAACCCAGACTTTGCCAGACCAGAAAGTTGGCGTTACAAAAGATTAGAGTCTACATGGAGAAAGCCAAAAGGAGTAGACCACCACCAGAGAAAGCAAAAAAGTCGTGGTAGACCAGGACTAGTAAAGGTGGGATATGGCGGACCAAAAGAGGCCAAAGGACTTCACCCTTCAGGATATACAGATAATTTAGTTCATACAATTGAAGATTTAGATAAATTAAATCCCAAGACAGATGGCATTAGATTTGGCCATAGTGTTGGGACTAAAAAAAGAAAAGAGATCATTGCAAAAGCAATTGAAAACAAGTTCAAAATTTTTAATGCGAGAGTGAGTGCAAGTGGTAGTAAATCTTAAAGCTAAAAAACGACTCGCATCCAGAGTTACTGGAGTCGGAGTTCACAGAATTAAATTCGATTCAGATCATCTAGATGATGTAGCAGACGCAATCACAAGAGAGAACATTAGAAGTTTAATCACCGCAAATACTATTCAAATTAGACCATTCACTGGAACTTCCAGAGGAAGGGCACAAGACAAGAAAGACCAAAAAAACAAGAGAGGAACAAAACAAGGTTCTAAACAAGGCAGAAAAGGAGCACGTGTCGGAAAGAAAGAAGTCTATGTTGCCAAGGTCCGTTCATTAAGAAGGCTACTCAAAATCGCCAAAGACAGAAAAGACCTTACAAATCCAGAATTTTGGGCACTTTACAAAAAAGTAGGCGGAAACACCGTTAGAAACAAGGCTCATTTGAGACAACTAATGGAAGAAACAATTACAAAAAGAAAATCTTAGAATCGATAAATCGTATTTTCCCAATCTAAAATTTTATCATCTTTAATTTTGATCCCTTCCTTTTGGAGCATGTTTTTTTTAATTTGTTCACCATAGGCATATCCTCCAATTTTCCCATCAGACTTTACAACTCTATGGCAGGGAATAATTACAGGATAAGGGTTTTTGTTCATAATTTTTCCTACTGCCCGTTGACCATTTGTAAAACCAACAGCTTTTGCCAATTCACCATATGTAGTGATTTTTCCCTTTGGAACTTCAAGTAATTTTTTGTAAATTTTTTCATCAAGGTTCATAATTTTATTACCTCAAGATTAGTTGTCTCTAGCAATTCAAGGACTTTTTTCTTGTTTGGTCCCAATCCTCCCCAATCTAAAAGAGCTGCAGAAGCATTTTGATTTCTCTCCATAATATGAGAAAACAAATTCTCATCTAAATTCTCTAATGCATGTTTTGGCATCACTGTTCCCAAAGCAAATTTTCCTTCAAGTAATTCCTTGGTAAATTTTTCTGGATAGTGTGTTCCTCCAAAACAAATGGCTGAAGGGTTTTCTGGGATTTTTTCAGACAAAACGTCATCTACTAGTTTTGCCACAGATTCGCATAAAGGTACATCAGTCCATTGTTTTTCTGTTGTTCCAATCTCGATGAAAATTGTGGGTTTGTTAAGAGCTGTAGGTCCATGATGGGTTGCTTCAATTATTATTTGAAAATCCGAGAATTGTGATTTGTTTTGCCACAGGGTTTGAAGGTATTTTTTTTGTATGTCCGGATGAGGAATAGCCATTTGGCCAGGATTTCCTCCAAACTTTGCCTCTGAAAAATTTCCTGTGCTATGGCAAGTTAATGCCAAAACTCCAGATTCTGCTGCATGTTTTGAGAGAAAAATAAAACCATCATAGTCATATTTTTCTTCTAGCCAATCTGCTTTGATTGCAGGGGTTGGAATTATCAATAAATCATAATTATTTCCCCTAAAAATATCGCCATCTTTTTTCATTTTTTGGGACAGAAATTTTGCCATGTTGTATCCTGCTGGATCGTCTGAATATGCAACCAAAAGTTCCATGAAAAAGATGTTATTTTTACCCGTAAATAAAAAATCTGCTCAGATTATCATTTTGGGCTGAAAAGAATTCATTTTACATTGGAATAAGAATATAAGGACACCGGATTAATTTCTGGCAATGAACCCTAGACAGACTTTGAAGAATATGGCAAATACCATGAAAATGGCAAAAAAGCCAGATAAAGACGAATACTCACAGCACCTCAGACTAGTACTAGTAGGAATTGCAGGAGTTGGAGCAATTGGCTTTACAATTCAGTTTGTCTTTTCAGTGATTACATTTGGTAGATAAAATTGTCTGAAGAAGTAAAATCCCATCTTTTTGCAATCAGAACGACTGGAGGACAAGAAAAAGTCGTCATGAGATTACTTGAAGCAAAGGCAAATGCCGACAAAATCAATATTCAATCAGTTTTACTTGTAGATAATCTAAAAGGCTATGTTGTAATTGAAGCAATAAACCCAAGCGATGCATACATGGCAGTTGAGGGAGTAAGACACATTCGAGGTCAGCTCCGCGGTGAATTAGAATTCAAAGACATTGAAGGATATTTGGTCAAGAAATCAACAGTATCACAATTAGCCGTTGATAACGTTATTGAAATTACAGGAGGTCCATTTAAGGGAATGAAGGCCACAATTACTAGAATAGATGCAGACAAGGAAGAAGCAACCGTTGTTCTGCTAGACGCATCTTATCAATTGCCAGTAACAGTTGATGCCAACTATCTGAAACTCTCAAGTGAGTCTTAGTAAGGATTAAATTTTTCATATCGAGCGGATAATTATGGGAGAACCACAAAAAATATCATCATTGGTTACAGGAGGAGGAGCATCAGCAGGTCCTCCACTCGGTCCAGCATTAGGTCCTCTTGGCGTTAACATTATGGAGGTAATCAATGCAATTAACGATAAAACTAAAGACTTTGAAGGAATGAAAGTTCCAGTTACAGTTTCCGTTGATCCTGACTCAAAAGAATGGGATATTGAAGTTGGTATTCCATCAGCTGCAGCACTTATTCTTAAAGAGGCAGGAATTCAGAAAGGCTCAGGTACATCCGGAACAGAATGGGTAGGAGATGTCACCATGGATTCCATTGCCAAAGTAGCAAATACTAAACTTGAGAAATCTTATGCTTCATCTTTAAAATCAGTAGCCAAGACCATAATTGGAACTTGTCTTGCCTTGGGAATCAAGGTAGAAGGAAAGACTCCAAAAGAAATTACTGCTGAGATTAATGAAGGTAAATGGGACGAAAAACTCCAATAATTTACTTTTTTAGATAAACCGGATCTTTATCAGTTCTTTGTAATTCAACAAAGGTTTCTGTATTTTGAATACCCTCAATCTTACCAATCTTTTCAATTACAATAGAGTGAAGAGCCTCAAGTGTTTCAGCGTAAACTTTAATCAGCATATCAAATCGTCCTGTAACTTCAGATATTGAAACTACATCTGGTGTTTCAAGTAGTTTTTTCATGATGTTGTCCTTGAATTTTGGATCTCGGTTGATTCCTACAGATGCCTTTACTCCTATCCCTAAGAGAGAGTCATCAATTACTATGGTGAATTTCTTGATTAATTTTTTCTTCATTAATCTCTTAATTCTGCTGTACAAAACAGATGCATTGATGTCTAGTTTTTTTGAAAGTGCTGGAACTGAGATAGATCCATCTTTTGTCAACTCGAAAAGCAAATTCATGTCAAGTTCATCAAACCTATGCATTGTGCTCAAAAATCTTTTAAGAGATTTAATAAATGTAAGTTTAGGCTTGTTTTGGCTTTGATTTTACAAATATTGGTCCAAAAAAGTGAAAATTTTCAATTTTTAAGACTAATCAAAAACCGCACTCACTAAACGATTTTAAGTAGGCTCTCTCGAAAATGTTCGTAATGATTACAGAGGCACAGCTCGAAGAGATGATAAAGTCAGCAAAAGCTGAAACTAAAGAACGAAAGTTCAAGCAATCATTTGAGATAATTATCACCTTCAAAGACATTGATGTCAAAAAAGGATTTGCAATTAACGAAATAGTTCAGCTTCCAAAGACCAGTTCTCCAGCAGCTGTGTGTGTAATGGCAACAGGCGATATGAGTGTAAAAGCTAAAGCCGCAAATGCCGATGCAGTAATTGGAACAGATGATTTAGACAAGTTTGCAGCAAACAAAAGAGAGTCTAGAAAATTCATAAACAAATATGATTTCTTTTTGGCAGACACTAAAATCATGCCAGTTGTAGGTAAAGTACTCGGTCAACTCTTAGGACCTAGAGGAAAAATGCCAGTACCAGTTCCATATGATGCACCAATAGAATCATTTTTGCAAAGATTTAGATCATCAATTAAGGTTAGAGTAAGAAGTTCATTATCATTATCCTGTAAAATTGGAGACGAGTCTATGGATGACAAAGACTTGGCAATTAATGCTCATGCAATTGTAAGTGCAGTCGAAAAGAAATTGCCAAATGGTGAGAAGAACATTAGAAGAATTATGATAAAAACTACAATGGGAAAACCCGTAAAACAAGTCCAAGAGGTTAAGAAGAAATTTGCATGAAAATAGAACCACTTACCCTAAAAGAAAAACTCAGATGTATGAACAGTTACAAGAGCTTCCAAAAAAATACAAAGTCTTAGCTCTAGTAAAGATGAGTAAAGTTAGAGCATCACAGATTCTTCCATTAAGAAAAAAACTCAAAGGGGAAGTAGAGTTTGTTGCAATCAAAGACAAGGTTGCTCAAAAGGCACTTGAAAAAGTAGACATTCCAGGAATCAAAGACATGATTTCAGAATTAACTGGTCAGTGTCTTTTCATGTTTACAAACATGTCACCATTCAAACTCAACGTTTTGCTTGCTAAAAATAAGATAATGCTTGCGGCAAGAGGTGGCGATATTTCAAGTATAGATATTGTAGTTCCAGAAAAGAATACAGGAATCGCACCAGGTCCAATGCTCACTGAATTCAAGGAAGCTGGAATCCCAACTAAAATTGATCAAGGAACAATTTGGATTGCAAAGGAGACTACACCAGTTAAGAAAGGAGAGCCAATCAATGAGAAACTAGCTCCACTTTTAGGAAAACTTGACATTAAACCAGTTGAAGCAGGAATTGCACTATATTCAGCAGTAGAAGACGGCTTCAAGTATGCCGAAGAAGAGATGGTAATTGATGTCGAGAAGATTAGAAACGAGTTTGCTCAATTACACCAAGAGGCAATTAATCTTTCAATAGAGGCAGCATATGTAACTCCTGAAAACATTAGCCCAATATTGGCAAAAGCTGCTCAATCTGCACGCTCTGTATCAGTCGAATCTGGATTTATGACAGATGAGACAAAAGAGCAAATCTTGCAAAAGGCAGATTCTCAAGCAAGATCACTTGCAGGTCAAGCAAAAGACTATACCCCTGCCTAGTCCAAATTTCCTTTTACTTTAGGCAAATTCCAATTAAATTTCATTGCAGTCAATCTAATACCAGTGGCAATAACAATGCCCACAATTGTTGCAATGTATAATTCTGCTCCAACATACAACATAAAATAAAACACAAAAATTCCAATAAAACTTGCAGTAACGTATAGTTCTTTTACAAATACAATAGGAACTTGATTCACAAAGACATCTCTTAGAATTCCACCACCTACTGCAGTCAATACTCCTGCAAATACAATTGCCAAGAAATTCAATCCAAACAGATTGTAAGCAAATGTTCCACCAATTATTGTAAATATACCTAAGCCAAATGCGTCAAATTTCAAAAATAGATTCCAGTGCTTTTTTAATTTAGAATATAGAAAAAATATGCAAACACCTGATGCAACTGTAATTATTACATATGTTGGATCAGAAATAGAATTTGGAAACTTTCCCATTACCACATCTCTAATGGTTCCTCCGGCAACACCAGTAATGGTTGCAAGCAAGATTATCCCTACAAAGTCTGATTTGTGCTCTATTGCCTTGAATGCTCCAGTTACGGCAAACGCCATGGTTCCAAATAGATCTAAAATGTAAATGAAAACTTCAGAGGGAATTGAAAAATCAACCAATCATAATCAAAGCGCAACGCATGCTAATTAAGAATGATGAAAAAAGTTTAAAATTAAATTGGAAAAACGAGAATTTTTCTAGCCAAATAGTGAGGATAAACCTTCCATGGCAGCTTCTTCTGTTTTGCCTTCTTCTTTTGGTTTTTCTTCTTTCTTTTCTTCACCTGCTGCCTCTGCTGCTGCTGGAGCTGCTGCTGCAACTGCTACTGGGGCGGCTTTGATTGCATCTTCAATATTGATATCAGCAAGTGCTGCTACCAATGCCTTTACTTGTGCGTCGTTAACGTCAGCGCCAGATGCTTTTACAACTGAGCTGATGTTGGCCTCATTGACTTCTTTTTGTAGCTTGTGAAGTAGTAAAGCAGCATAAACATATTCCATTGTATCGAAAATCTTTTCTGAGCATAATATAAAACTATGGAGAAATGA
>JBMSGE010000043.1:0-10412 GCA_049414205.1 Nitrosopumilaceae archaeon | reverse complement strand
GAATTAGAAAATAACAATAAACCACATGATATTGCAATAATCAGTAGATAATTCATAATTAGTTATTGTGATTATCAATTTTAAATTGATATGAAATCATTCAAAGTAAATTGTATAGCCATCACAATAGAATGTGGCCTTTTCTCTAATCTCTTTATCTATCTGGTTTGTTATTTGAAAAGTAAACATTCTTTCTTGCGAATACCAGTCAAAATCAATTGCCTCACAGCTTCGATATTGTAGTGTCTCGAGAACTCTGCCATCGCCTGTAAGAATTTCAACATCGACATCTATTGGTTCGGGTTGTTTTCCGGGGTTGACATATTCGGAAATGAAATTGTATAATTCAATTTTATTTTTGTCTGGCAATGACTCCATGTAGAAGCCCACGTCATACTGTTTGTCGTGATGCAATGGTGTTAGAGGGCCTCTGTTTTGTACCAACCCTACAAATTTTGGAATAGTTTCAGTGGTTCTGGTCACCTCTAATTCTCCATTAAATGCGTGAATCCTATATGACATGGCCCTGTCTTTTTCTAAAGGTGTCCCTTGTGCGTAAAGGGCGTCCAATTCTTCAGAAGCCGCAATACTGTCTCTTACGTCCTTTATCGGATAATCGTCAATCTGGTGAATACCTTGCACCATCACATCATTACCTGCACATGAAAAATCAGTCTTGTCCTTGATTTCCCCTCCCATCTGATTTGAATATGGATAATACAACATGGAATCATCCATGCGCATTTGGTAATTTACCAGTTCACAATCTGAATAACTCCATCTTTGCAGTATTGTGTTGTCTCCTAAAATCACATCCACACTAACATCAAATGGCTCTGGTATTTTGGTAGGGTTGACATACCTTGAAAGAAACTCGTAAAAAATTCTCTTGTCATAACTTGGAACTGATTCTAAGAAAAACTGAGGCGAGCCTTCTACGGGGTTTCCAGCTATTGTGATTGTCACAAACGGAGTCTCTAGCGAATCAATTGATGGGGCGAATTTGGGAAAAGTAGTGGAGAATATTTTTTCTATCTCTCCATTATAGAAATGAACTACAAATTTTTTTGCACGATCTGCATCTTCTGGAATTACTCTCAAACTAGACATGTTGATTTGTTCTTTGTCTGGTCTTACTTCTACCTGAAGTCCTTGACAGGCAAAAATTGCACGGTCTCGAATTTCAGCTCCTACTTCGTTGCTGAGAGGATACAAAAAGGTAAAGTTTTGCAAGTATGGAAAATAATCCTCAAGTTGGCATCGATTATAATTAAAAGTCACAATGGTCGAGCCGTCTCCAGACAATCCGTCTATTTCCACATCAAAGGGCTCGGGTGTTTTTCCTGGATTGTAGTATTTTGAAATTAAATCGTAAAATGCCGGTTTGTCTTTGCTTGGCAGAGATTCCAGCATAAAGTATGCAGACAGCCCTTGAGATCTAAGTGAGTTAATGAAGATTGGGTCTTGTCCAGGCTCAAACCGTCCAAAAGTATCAAAAGTTTGAGTGTCGGTAAACTCTCCTCCTGAAATTCGTACGATGTATCCTGAAGCCCGGTCATCTTCAGGGACAACATGTTTTGAAAATGGGGATATTATGGAGGGAGCTATTTCTCTTGCACTCTCAAAAAATAAACTTCTTGGGTCCTCCAAGGCCTCTGCGGCAGTTTCATCAACAACACTTACTGTGATAATTCCCTCTTCAATTAAAAACTGAATTGCATTGAGGTATTCTTGCTCGGTGATTTTTCCTTCTGCCCACCACAATGCATTGTTTTTAACCCAATCAGGTACCGATGTTTCTTCAGCTAAAGCAGACATTGAAAAGCCTGCAGATCCGATTATGGTTAATGTAAAAACCACGGAAAGTTTCATTAATTTTTTTTCCATTTTTGATTCTAGGTATGCCCTTCTCTAAGGAATTTTTCCTAGTATTAATGATCTACGGTAAATTTCCACTTTGGACCTATTATTTTTCCAAAAAATTTAGCAAGTCTTTTTAACAGAAAAAAATCATGTATTTTTGAAAATAATGAAAATTTCTGCAAAAATGAAAAAAGCACTCAATGACCAAGTTGGATTGGAAGCAAATGCATCAAACAGTTATCTTGCAATGGCATCATGGTGTGAGGTTACAGGATATGAAGGAGCTGCAGGCTACTTTTACGCACAATCTGATGAGGAGAGAACCCATATGCTCAAAGTGGTTCACTATCTCAATGATATGGGTGCAACAGCAACAATTCCTGCAACAAAAGCACCTGCAACATCTTTCAAATCACTTGAGGCTTTAATCAAAACCGCTTTGAAAAGTGAGCAAACAGTTACTGCAGCAATTCACAAAATGGTAGAAATTTCTCAAAAAGAAAAAGATCATTCAACATATGCATTTTTGGAGTGGTTCGTAAACGAACAAGTCCAAGAAGAGACAAAGTTTGAAACCTTGTTGCAAAAGTTTGATCTTATTGGACGAGACAAGTTGGCCATTAATGAAATTGACAAACTACTAGCAGCTCAGGCAGCAGCTCCAGAAGCTGATCCTGCAGCTTGACCTTTTTTCTAAAATAATTAATACTCCATATTATTTTATAATTCCATGACAGTAACTGTAACTCGATTACCCGGAGGAATCACAGAATTATTCAACACTGATACTGGACGTGTAACTTTCAAGTGCAAAGCAGAATCTGCATTTATGCCAATTGAGGCCTTTGGTGGAATTGTAAAGTTTAATCAAAAAGGCGCTATTGCAAGAGTTACAGGTGATGTAACTTCACTTGAATCCTGTGATGTTATCAAAGAATCAGATCAAGGTTACAAAGAAGCATTATCTGCAGTAATTCAAGCCAGGAAAGATTTTGTAAAAATCAAGTATGATGAGGCCCAAAAAGAGATTCAAGAATTAGAAAGTAAACTGGCAACTCTTTAATCTAAAATTATTCTTGAAATTCTTCACATTTGCAGTCCTTTACAAGACATTTTCCTTTCCCTTCAGTATGTAGAACATTGTCATGATAGCATCCAATCTTTTTGTTGCTGCAATTCATGCTCTTCTTTGATTCTAGTCATTAATCTTGGTTTCCAGACAATTATAATTAGAAAGACTCCTTAGAGTAACTATTGGCTGGAATCAGAAGCATTGGGCGTTTTTTCATGTTCATTGTAGGTGGACTTGTCGCAATTATAGTGGGCTCATTTATGATACGGGGAACTATGCATATGTGGGATAACCCAGAAAAAGAAGATGACGAGGATAAATGAATTTCTCCCTAAAACATGAACAAATATTGTAATTAACTACATTCTCGTAAAACAGTATTCAATACTTTAAAAAATCTCGATAAATCTATTCTTTTGATGTCATTCCCATATTGGATTTTATCTATTTTGATTATTCCAACATTTATCATACTTGGGGGCGTTTACATCATCGAGTCCAGCTATGAGCAAAAAGTGGACAGGCGAATTTCAGAGATGGAAGACAAGATCATTTTCCAGAAACAAAAAATTGAATCTGATTTTGCAATGATCATAAAAGCTCAGGAGGGATTCACACATCTTCCAGAATGGAAAGTTCTTGCACATGCAGACTTGTTTGATGAGTCAATTGGCGGAATTCCACAAGATGTTGAAAACAATAAACGAACTATTGCAAGAAATTTCATTGACGAGTATGGATTTCAGTCATTTGGAATTACGACTCTTGATGGACAAATGTATCTGCTAGAGCCTTTTTCAGATCAATTATCTCTATCAAAATTTAATTTTTCAGACAGAGAATGGTTCCAGGGTGTATTAAATTCCGATGAAACCTTCGTATCGGAGGTTTTTGTATCTTCTGCTACAAACCATCCAATAATTGTAATCTCTACTCAAATGTATTCTGAAGATGGAGATCTTATTGGAATGTGGGGTGGGGGAATGGATTTAGAATTTCTGACTGCATATTTGGATAATTTTCGGGATACAAATACATCAATCATTCTAGTTGACAGCAATGACATAATAATAGCCGACACAAATGATGTCAACTACCACGGAAAAGCTTCTGATGACCTTTTAAAATTTACACCAAATTCTAAAATTCATGTTTTTGATTCTGAATTAGGTGTACATGTGTTTCACACTACTGTAAAACTACAAACTAAAGAGTGGTCATTATTTGAAACAATCTCGGAAAATGATTTTCTGGTAAATGAAAAACAGAAAAAAGTAGAAGCATACACCTTGCTAGGCTTGATGCAGGTATTTCTGGTGCTAATCACATATTTTATTTTTAAAAATGTGAAAAAAACTCATCGGTTAACTCAAAGCCTCCAAAAAAATCAAGAAGAACTGATAAAAAATGAGAGACTCTCAGCCATCGGGGAATTGTCCGCAAAAATAGCTCATGATATTAGAAATCCACTAAACAACATAAAATTATCAACAGACATAATTGGTAAAAAAATTTCAGATGAAAAACTAAAGAGGTATTTTGAAAAAATAGATAATAATATTTTTAGAATTTCACATCAGGTAAATGATGTGTTGGACTTTTTGAATAATAGTCAAATAAAAAAAGAAGATATTAACATTCGAAATTTAATTAAAACCTCTATTGAAAATATATCAATTCCAGAAAATATCTCTGTAGAAATTTCAGACTCTGTGTTTAAGGTGAATTGTGACCCCGTACAAATGGACCGTGTAATTTCCAATCTCATTTTAAATTCAATTCAGGCAATAGGTGCAAAGAAAGGGAAAATCACTGTTTCAATTGAAGATAAAGATTCTTGGTGTTTCATTACGGTAGAGGACTCAGGGATTGGCATTGATCCAGAAAATAAGGACAAAATTTTTGAGCCTCTGTTTACTACCAAAACACACGGAACTGGTCTTGGTCTGTCAACGGTAAAAAATATCGTTGAAACACATCAAGGATCAATCAAAGTGGAATCAAATCCAACTCGATTCATCATCAAAATTCCAAAATACTAGAATTTCGATCCTTGAAATAATTCGTGCCAATTCAATAACCCTTTAACACAGATAAAATTTGGTTTTGTCAAATAAGATAAAATACTATGCTGATTTACTAAGGGTATGGTAGGACCACAAGATGGTGGGTTTGGTTTTGATCAATCAAAAAAATACACTAAAGTAGAAAACTTGGACAAGATTTGTGTGCAATGCCAAGCTGGCCAACATAAAAAATGTCTGGCAAAAACAAAAGAACAAGACGTTTGTGATTGCGAGCACTGTATAGTTTACGGATAATTTCTTTAAACTTTTTTAAATAATGTTTGTATGAACTTTTTCTGTGTCAAACCAATATGAGTTTCAATGCCCATTTTGTGGGGAGGATTTTGGAAGTGAAGTCATCGACCTTGCAAAACATATAGGAAAAAAACACGATCCTTCAAGATCATAACTTCAAATAGAGTAGATTCAATAATGTGTATGTATAGTGTTTAGTAATGTCAAGATTACAACAAATTGGCGCATGGGTTGGAATTATTGGTGGAGGAATAGGATTCTTCTTTTTCTCAATGTATGCCGAAGACTTTTTCAGATGACTTTAAAATAAATAATTTTGATATATCATCATTGCAAAAAATTCCTGAAGAAGTTAAGGTATTTCTAAATTCTCAAAAATTAGGCTATGTTGCAACAATATCTGATGATAACACTCCAAATCTATCTCCTAAGGGGACAATAATTTCATGGAATGATCAGTTGGCCTTTGCTGATATTCGCTCTCCAAATACCATGAAGAATTTAGCAAAAAATCCACATCTAGAAATTAATGTAATTGATCCAATTTCTAGAAAGGGATTCCGATTCAAAGGGACAGGGCAAATCACAAAAGAAGGTTCAACTTATGAGGCTATTTTGGAACACTATCGGCAAAATGGAGTAAAAAGTCCTATCGGAGGTATAGTGTTAGTTGATGTGGTGGAATACTCTGAGGTTATCTCACCATTATATGATCTAGGTGTGACAGAGGATGAAATGAAGGAAAAGTGGCGAAAAAATCTAATTGGATTGTGATTTAGATTTGGACTCTTGTAGTTTTTCTAATTTTTCTTTTGTGAGTTCGTGTTCTTTTCTTTCTTTTTCTAATAACTGCTGAATTACTTCTAGTTCCTTTTCAGTTTTAGTTAGTTTTGATTTTAATGATGCGGCCACTGCACTTGCAGCCTCTATGATACTTTTTGTTTCAGGCTTTTTGGCAATCTCTTTTTCAATGAATTCTTTTTCTTTATTGGTAAGTGTACTAGTGCTATCTGAACTTCCCAGTTCCTGCTTTGCATTGTATAGTCTGGATGTTATTTCTTCTAATTCTTTTTGGGTTTGACTTTGCTGCATTTTTATTTCATGTAAATCAGATTTGCTTTCAGAAATCTTTTTACTGATTTCAGTATTTTCTTTGTTTGTTTTTTCTAGTTCTTCTTTTGCAGTTTTAAGACTGGTTTCTGTTTTTTGTAAATCTGAAATTAATTTTTTGCTTTTTTGGTATTTTTCATCACTATCCTCAATTTTCTGCTTGGTGTCTCTGTATTCTCTTTTAATGACATCAAGCTCCATGTTCTTTTGATTGGCTTCTTTTTTAATTTCCATCAAATTTGTAACGGTAGCATCATACTCTTCTTTTACAGATTGTAATTTCTTTTCTTGTTCTGAAATTTCCTCTTGTTTTGATCTGAATTCTTTTTGTAAATTCTCTACTTCTTCTTGTAGTTCCTCTTTTAGGATATCTTCTTCTGTCTTTTCAATAACAGTAGGCTCTTCTACTATCTCCTTTTTCTTGCCAAATAATCCCATATCTGCCTCACGAACTTTTCCAAAAGATGAACGTTTCTTTAGACCTTTCTTTCCCTGTTTCGCACGAATCGAATGTAAAATCCAATACTTCCAATTATGATTCCCCCAATCAAGGCCATTGTGCCTAATGTAGGGTCTGTTGGGTGAATGTTAGGTGCCAAAAACAGCAATAGCGCGCCAAAAATAATTAGCACAAATCCCCCACTGTTTCTTGATCTGTTGTGTTGACTATGTGCCATTTTTCTAGGTATACTCTGAGATGGTTTTTGCTACCTTTTGTCTTCCAATATCTGAGATGAATGGTCCAATTTTAGGTCCTCTTGAGGTTCCCAAAATAATCTGGTATAGTGTCTTGAAAAAGTCTCGGGGCTGAACATCATTTGATTTTGCAATTTGATAAATTGTATTTTGTATATCTTCTGGCTCTTCTTCTGCATCTAGTGCGGTAGTTAACTCTCCAAGTGCTTTTTTTGTTAAATCATCAATATCAATTTCTGTTTTTTCTTGTTGATCAAATTCGTCTGCATAATTTCCTGCCAATTCAATTATTTTTTCAATTTCGGGTTTTGATTCTTTAATTACTCCGTAATCCAGGAGTTTCTTCATTACTCTTTGTGATCTTTCTTCTTTGAATATTTTGGATAGCTCAATTAGTAATCTGTAATTGACATGAGTGCTGGATTCTTTTGGAGGGTCTAGCAGATTAACATATTCGTACAGGCCCTTTGATTTTGTAATCTTTGCCTGATTATCCAATTTTATTTTACCAAAGTAAATGTCTTCTAACTCGTTGTATTCTGCCATCAATGATGGAATGTCTTCAAATCCTAACTCTCTTGCACCTGTAATTCTTTTGTACAGTAAAAGCAAAATTGATTTTGGGTCTCCAAACTCTAACCATTTTTGTGCAGTAATTACATTGCCTAGTGATTTTGAAATCTTTTTTCCACCTTTATCCAAAAACATTTCATACTTTACGTGATGCGGATGTGGATAATTGAGAACTTCATCTGCTACCCAGTCATTTACTTTTACAGAATCCATGATGTCTTTTCCATAGGCCTCAAATCGAATATCAAATGCTGCCCATCTTGCAGCAAATTCTACTTTCCAAGCTAGTTTTCCTAAATCCTTTGAAATGTCTGCTTCTCCATGATGGCCGCATCCTTTGACCATGTTTGAGCCAATTTCGGCATCATGGCAATTGTAGATGACTTTTCTCTCATCTGGAAGGTATTCTGTGGATTCTGCTGTGTATAATTTGCTACAATTAGCACAAACAGGAAAGTAAGGAAGGAATTTTTGAAATTTCTCTTGTCCTACAAGCTCTGAGATTTTATCTCCTATTTTGGTGCTGTTTTGCAAAATGGTGTGTATTTGGTCTTTAAGCAAGCCCTGCTTGTAGGTGTCAATTGCCCTTCTAAACTCGTATTTTATCCCAACTTTATCTAGGCCATCCAAAAGAATACTGCTCATATGCATTCCGTAAGAATCGTGACATCCAAATGGGTCTGGGATTAGAGATACCGGTTTTGCAATGTGTTCTTCAAGTGAATCAGGAAATCCTTCTGGAATCTTTCGTAATCCATCAAGGTCATCTGAATATGCAATTAATTCTGATTTGTAACCAAAATTCTCAAGAGCAAGCTTTACTCCGTAGGCCCTAACTGCATCACCTAAACTTCCAATATGGGGAACTCCAGATGCACCGAGACCACTTTCAACTCTGATTAAATCTAAATTTCTTCCAAGTGCTTTTTCTCGTTCTAATAATTCATGAGCTAGCTTGTCTATCCAAGTCCCTTTTCCAATTGTTTCAGTTTCTGACATTTTATTTCACTAGTCCAATGATTTGCTCATGTAGGGCCCATATAACGAATACCCTAGTTTTTGATAATATTCTCTTGTACCTACTGCACTAATTACTAAAAGACGCTTGGCGTCAAATTCTTCGCGAGATATTCTTTCAGCTTCTTTCATTAGGTTTTTCCCAAGACCTGAATGTTGTATTTCTTTCTCACCTTTTTCTCCTACTCGAAGTGATTTTCCATAAACGTGTAATTCCCTTACTATGCAAGAGTCTGTTCCAACTTCTTTTCTGTGTGCAAGACTGCTTGGGTTTCTTAATCGCAAAAATCCATAAATTGATTCATCAGTATCCTCGTAAGACAAGAATACCTCGTCTCCTCCAGATGATTCATAATTGATTCTGTTTAGTCTCAGAGATTGTTCTTCGAGATTTTTCTTAGTTAGTCCTGCTTCCCTACATCTTATGCATTTACAAGATATGCCTTGCTTTGCCAGATTCTGATGCACTATTTGACGAAGATTGCCTGATTTTGGCCCTGCGATAATCTCATCAGGCCCAATTTCTCTCATCACCCTCATAATTCTGACCCATTTGGGCACATTTTTTTTCATCTCAGTTAGTACATTAATCAAATCTTCATCTGAATATGGCGAATACTTGCCTTGTTTGTAGTCATCATACATAGGAGTGTTCTCAAGGACTAGAGAAGGATAAATTTTCAACATGTCTGGTCTGAGTTGGGGGTCCTCAAACAATTTCTTAAAATCAGAAATGTCTTCTGCCGGAGTAACTGTTGGAAGTCCTGGCATCATGTGTGCGACAATTTTGTATCCTGCATCCTTTGAAATTTGAAATGATTCTGTAACATCATTGTAATTATGCCCTCGATTAACAATTTTGTATACTCGCTCTTGCAAGGATTGGACTCCAATCTCAATTCTAGTGACTCCGTAGTTCAGCATCCAATCCACATGCTCTTTTTTACAATAATCTGGCTTTGTCTCAATAGTAAATCCGACATTTCTTATTTTTGCATGCTCATTGTTGGATTTTGCTTCTTGGAGATTTTTAGAATCTGTTCCGTTTAATGCATCATAACATGATTTGATAAAATTTTCTTGATAGTCTCTTGGCATGAAAAGAAAAGTTCCTCCAACTACAACTAGTTCCATTTTTGATGGGTCATGCCCATATGCGATTAGCTTTTCAATTTTTGTTGTAATTTGTAATTTAGGATCGTATTCATTTTCAATTGCATTTAATGTAGAAGGTTCTTTTCCAGTATAGCTATTTGGCGAATTGAATTCAATTCCTCCAGGACAATAAGTGCATCTTCCATGAGGACATGCAAAGGGTTTTGGCATTAGTGCAATCACTGCAACGCCTGACCCTGTCTTTATTGGCTTTTTGAGTAACACTTTTCTTAATTTTGAAAAATCATCTCCTTTTACCATCGAGAGTATCTCGTGACTCTTTGGCATTCTATCGAGGGAATATTTTCCACAAGTTTTCCTAATCTCTTCTTTTATCTGACCCTTTGTTGGTTCGTTAATCAAAAGAAGATTTTGGGAAATCTCATAACATGCTTTTGAAAATAAGGCATCCAGCTCACTCACAAACATAGATACTATCTAAGACATAAATTCGTTAAATTAAGGGAGTTTGAGCCTACCTTTTTCGTCTAGATGTCTTTGCTTTTGCTCTTGAAGATGGTCTTCTTGAGGTTTTAGGTGATTTTCTTCTAGTTTTTGTCTTTTTTGAGACTCGTTTTACAGTTTTTCTAGCTGGCTTTCTCTTA
>JBMSGE010000042.1:0-10566 GCA_049414205.1 Nitrosopumilaceae archaeon | reverse complement strand
ATGGTTGTGGTATGTCGTCAGATGGTTGTGGTATGTCGTCAGATGGTTGTGGTATAATTTCATAGAATTCAAAATTTGTAGTAATTTCTTTTTCAGCATAATGAGCCTTAACAGAATAAACTCCATCTAACTTGAAATTAACACCTGCTTTGACTAGAAAGCTAGTTGAAAATTCTAGATTTTTATCAATTGTTCCAAAGTAAAATCCTGCAGGAGTTCCAAATGGGTCATAAACTCCAATCAATACAGTTGGAGATTCTAGTGAAGAGACAATCCCTGAAATTTTCACAGTTTCTCCATCTGTATAGACTTCTTTCTCTGTGGTCAATAGAATTATTTCAGGAACAACTTCATCATTTAGAATTGGATCCGGTGAATTTTCTCCAGCATTAATTACAAAAACTTCTTCTTGACTAATTTTCTTGTAATCTATTTTTACCTTATAATTTCCAGAAATATCATAAAATGGAGAATCTAAAGGAATTACTTTGGAAAAAGATCCAGTTTCATCCAGTTCTAAATTATTTGCAGATAGGATATTTCCATTTGGATCATAAACACTTACAGCAACTATTGGCATGGAAAATTCTGGGATTATTCCGGAAAGGGTTAGAGTTTCTCCTGTTTTGTATTCTGATTTGTCAAATTCAACTAAAATGTCTTGTGCAAAGCTTTCAGAAATTAACGATAAGGACACTACGGTTACCACTAGTAGTATCCATACTTTGTTTCCTAGCACATGTGTAGAATTGTAATTTTGTATTTAATATTCACGTAGAAATTATACTTTTAACTATTCAATGCTAATTGATGTAGATATAAAATCAGAAAGTGGAATTTGTTCTATTAAAGAAGTCCACACAAAGGTTTCAATGGTAAAATTTCCAGAATTTTTTGGAAGCCAAGATTGAGAAACGTCTAGATTTTGATTTCCCGAAAGATTTCCTGAAATCCAGGAGAGTGATACAACTTTGTCATTTTGATCTTTTACCTGAATTAAATATACAAATGGTTGATCAAAATTTTGTTCATTGGTAATAGATCCTACAATTTGAATCCTATTGTTAACGTCAAATGAATCAAGTTTGTTTCCCATGTTATTGGTAAAAGAGATTGGAAGATTAGAAACACGTTCTAAGGTTGGAATTGATGAATTTATTTTCGATAATGAAATAATTTCTAAATTATCTGCAGTGGTGTATGGTTTTGGTAAGGTATAATCAATATATTTTGCATAAATTCCATCGCCTGGCAAAGCTAACAATCTGCTTCCACTTGAAGCTAGATTTTGGGTAAATGAGATTGTAGCTACGAATACGCCTGAACTTTCTGAAGTTTCAACAGCATCAACATCAATTCCAGCTAAATCTGAATCAGAAGATACTTCTACCATAATAGTATCTAAAGCCTCAGGATTAAGATTCAGATCCGGATCTATTACTCTAATCATGGCAGATTTGTCAGAAAGATAATTACTTTCAGAGAATTGAGTATTTCCCACATTCCAAGACACAGGAACAGATTCAGTTAAAACAACTCCATCTGCAAATTCAAATGAAATTGTGATAGCAGAATCCCTGTCTGTTTCCAAAAATCCACTTGTAGGCCCATTGCCTAGAGTTCGTGGCATAGTGTCAAAGTCACCATCACCGTCAACATCATGAAGAAATCCAGTCAATGTGACTTCAGCTGTGAATATACCGGTGTTAGTTCCAGTTTCAGTGAATCTATAAGGTTCAAGAGATTTTTCATTAGTTGAAATTTTTATGGGGTTGAAATTATCATCTCCAATTGTATCAATCAAATGCCTATCAGTATTCCAGCTAGGTGCTAAAATTGTGATTTTCATTTTATCAGTCCAAGAGTAGGAAGGTTTATCGGTAAAAATTGGAGAGTATGGTTTTTCATAGTCAGGAATTTGTTCTGCAAAAGCAGGAGTAAAAAGAATTGCAAAAATTAAAAAAAAATGTAACATTAAGAGAGCAACTATTTGATTTGATTTAATCTTTGATTTGTAATTAAATTTCTAGGATTCTTCATCGGGTAAAGAAATTGCCAAAATATTATCACCACGCAAAAGAATTTTTCCTAATTTTATCGGGGTTTCTTCTGTGACATCTTCAGCATCATTTAGTGTCAAATTCATATGAACGTCAAAGTCTATCAGATTTCCCTTTACAGTTTTATTATTTCGAAGACGTAAAAGGACGGATTTGTCTTTACTTTGACTCATCAGATTAGAAATTTCGTCGGCCATTTACTTCACTAACTATTGTTTTTTCTTGCTGACTTGCATGTATAGGTCAACTGTACCGCTTCCAATTGGAATGTTACTTCCAACAATAACATTTTCAGTGATACCTTTCAATTGCTCTACCTCTCCACCTAAGGCGGCATGAGCTATTGTAGGCACTGTGATTTCAAATGCAGCTCTTGCAAGAACACTATCTTTAGTTCCAGCAATTCCATGACGTCCAATTTGTTGCATGTATCCTTTAGAGCACATCAAATCTGCTACTAACATAATGTATCTATTGTCAACTTCTAATCCCTGGTCTCCAAGGGTGTTGTTTAGCTCATCAATCAACGAATTTCTAGATGCCTCAATTCCCAGAGTGCCTGCGATTTCAAATACATTGTTTGTTCTAACATTTTTCCTATCAATTCCTTTTACTTCAAGAACTTTTGCAATGTTGGAACCAGTTGTTTGTATTACCCACTCGTCATCTTTTTGTACCAAAGTTACACGAGCAATATCTGGAACTCCTTTTACAGTAGAGTTGAGAACCTTATTTCTTATTGCAATTACAGTAGGTGCATCAGACTCTTCAACCAGTTTCAAGGTGATTAGTTCTCCAGTTGTTTCTGTCTTGAACTTTTTGTTAGATTGTAATGCAGTTTCTACTTCAGTTATACTGCAACCTCTATTTCTTAACTTGTTAGGACTAAGTATGAGTCGGATTTCAGTGTTGTAGTCTGTTTCACTATCTTCAATCAAATCTGTGATTTTGGTTTGTAAAATATTTCTTGCAACTTCAATTGCTTTTTCTCTTGATTTTTTAGACTCTTCATCAAGGTAAATATCCATAGTTGGAGTTACAGGTTTCTTTCTTGCATCAACTAACTCTATTAATCTTGGAAGACCCAAAGTTACGTTTCTTTCTTTAATTCCTGCAAAGTGGAATGTTCTTAGGGTCATTTGAGTTCCTGGTTCACCAATTGATTGAGCAGTAACAATTCCGACTGCTTGACCAGGTTCAACTTTGGCCTTGTTATACAATGAAAGACCTTTTTTACCCACGATAGTTACGCCTTCTTTGCTTAATTTTGAATCTGCTAATCCATCAGTTACAAGTTTCTTCAATCTTGGATTGAATGTTTTTGTATACTTTTTGGTAATTTCCTCAATTTCATCTTTTGTTGCTTTCTTTCCAGAGTCAACAATGGTTTGGGATTCAATTAATCTATTGACGTTAAATGCCTCACCATGATCACTTTTTGCCACATCAATTCCATCCTCACCATACAAGAATTGGATGATGTGTCCATGAGGATCTCTAACTGTTCCATCATATTCTAATCTAATATGTTCAAGTGCGTTAATCAGCCTACGCTGCATGTATCCACTCTGCTGAGTTCTAACTGCTGTATCCACCAGACCTTCTCTTCCACCCATTGCATGGAAGAAAAATTCTAGTGTAGATAGGCCTTCTCTGTAATTTGACTTTACAAATCCTTTTGAATCAGGATTTGTTTCATGTTCTTGAAAGTGTGGTAAAGCACGATTGTGATAACCAGAGTGTAATCTATTTCCTCGTCTTGATTGTTGTCCCAAGGCTCCTGCCATCTGACCAATATTCAAAGCAGAGCCTCTTGCTCCTGTTGTTGCCATTATTCTTCCTGAATTACTTTGATCTAGTGATTGATCTGCTGTATTTCCTGCTTTGTCTCTGGCTTTTCCAAGCTCATTTACAATGTATGCTTCAAGTGCTTCTTCAGGTTTCATTCCTCTAGTTAGTTTTAGTGTACCTTTTTCATATTGAGATGTTAAATCAGAAATTACATCATAAGTTTCATGGATATCATCTAGGATCTGTTGTTTGTTTTTCTCAGGAATTTCCAAGTCTGCAAAACCATAGCTGAATCCATAATGAGTAATGAACTGTTTTACCATAATCAATATAGAGTTCAAGAAAGATTTTGCTTCTGCATTTCCATAATCTTTAGCAATTCTATGCAAAACACTTTCTGGCTCTTCAGCTCCAATTGAGGCCTTGTCGATTACTCCGCTAATTAGCTCACCTTGTTTAATCACAACATCTTTTGGAGCTCCTTTCGTTCCTTTGGACCATTTTGATGTAATAACATAATTGAAGTCTTTAGGTAAGAATAGTGAGAATAGTTGTTTTCCCGTATATACTGGACCATCTTTTGTTTTTGTTCCAGGTTTTGGAAGAGATCCAGAATAACCTCCCAACATTGCAAGATTGGAAAATTCTTGAATTGAAAGAGTAGTGTCATCTTTTGTAAGTAGATATGCACCAGTTACAAAGTCTCTTAGTGCACCAATAATTGGACCGCCGTATCTAGGAGAGATTAATTGGTCTTGAACTCTCATAAGCAAGATTGCTTCTGCTCTTGCCTCTTCACTTTGTGGAACATGTAAGTTCATCTCATCGCCATCAAAGTCAGCGTTGTATGGTGGACAAACAGATGGATGTAATCTAAAAGTTCGTCCTGGCAGCACTCTAACGTAATGTGCCATTATGGACATTTGGTGAAGAGAAGGTTGTCTGTTAAACATAACAATATCTCCATCTGCAAGATGTCTTTCTACAAGATATCCAATTTCAAGAGTTTCAGCAATTATTGAACGGTCTTCAACGAAATCAAGTCTAATCTTTACACCATCAGGTCTTACAATATAGTTTACACCTGGGAATTTATTTGGTCCATTAATTACAAGTTGTCTCATTCTTTCAATGTTCCATTCTGTTACAATTTCTGGAATTGTAAGCTTCATGGCAATTTGTTCAGGTACACCAACTTCAGACAAATCTAGATTAGGATCGGGTGAAATTACAGTTCTACTTGAAAAGTCTACTCTTTTTCCAGATAATGAGCCTCTAAATCTTCCTTCTTTACCTTTGAGTCTTTGTGTTAATGTTTTAAGTGGTCTTCCAGAACGATGGTGAGCTTGAGGAATTCCAGAAACTTCATTATCAAAGTATGTAGTTGCATGATATTGTAACAAGTCAACCAAATCTTGAACAATAAGAGGAGGAGTTCCTGCTTCTTTGCTTTCTTTTAGTCTCTGATTGACTCTAATGATATCTACCATCTTGTGTGTTAAATCATCTTCAGATCTTATTCCTGTTTCAAGGATGATAGAGGGTCTTACTGTCACAGGAGCGACTGGCATTGCCTGTAAAACAAACCATTCTGGTCTTGCAGTTACAGGATCATATGAAAGAAGTTTCAAGTCATCATCAGTAATTTGAGAAAATCTTTCTCTAATTGTAATTGGAAGTAATCTGTGTTCTCCTATCTCTGTTTTTTCTACAAAGATAGTTGGTTTTGTAAATATCAGTTCATATTGCGTTTTTCCACAATGGGGGCATTCTTTTGCTTTCTTTGCTTTTTCAATAATTTGTTCGGGAATACGTTTTTGAGAAATTAGTGTGTAAGCCAAATGCTTTTCTTTAATTGCTTGGAATTCATCAAGATCTTCTTGAGGTACTCTTAGCCTAGCACATGATCTGCAGGTTGACTGTAATAGTTTGTGAATGTTATCGATGAATGCAATGTGTAAAATTGGTTCTGCAAGCTCGATATGTCCAAAGTGACCAGGACATCTTGCAGCAGTGTTTCCACATGTGAGACATTTTTGTCCAGGTTCTAGTGTTCCTAGTCGTCCATCCATTAATCCTCCTTGAACAGGCATTCCATCTTCATCATAAGTTTCAGGAGCTGTAATTTCAGCAACAGAATATTTTCTTATTTCAGTTGGAGACCAAACTGAAAATCTTATACCATCAATTGATTTAATTGCTTGAACAGACATTATACTTTCTCCTTTATCAATAGTCTTGGGGCTACATTCAAACTTTGCATCTCTTGTAGTAATAATTTGAATGCGTATGCAACAGAGACTGAAGACACTTTGGCTTTATCACCACAAACTCTGCAAACATATTTTCTTTGTTTAACATCATGATAAGCAACCAATCCACATCTCTCACAAACAAAGACATCAGATTTGTCAGACTCGTCTAGCAGTCTATCTTTTAAAATCATAGAAGCACCATAAGCAATTAGACAGTCTCTTTCCATTTCTCCAAATCTTAAACCACCACCTCTTGCTCTTCCTTCAGTTGGTTGTTTAGTTAGCATTTGGACTTGACCACGAGCTCTTGCATGTATTTTGTCTGCAACCATGTGATGTAGTTTTTGATAATAAACAACTCCAATGAAAACTTCTACTGGAAATGCTTTTCCAGTTCGGCCATCATACATTACTTCTTTACCAGAATACTTGAAACCTGCTGCATCCATAACAGGCTTTACTTCTTCAATCTTTTCTCCAACAAATGCAGAACCATCAAATTGGCTTCCTCTTAGCGCACCAGCTTTTCCACAAATAGATTCCATCATCATTCCTACTGTCATTCTGGATGGGAAAGCATGGGGGTTAATCAAGACGTCTGGAGAAATTCCATCTACAGTATATGGCAGATCTTCTCCTTTAGCTAAAATTCCTAAAACCCCTTTTTGTCCATGTCTTGATGCAAATTTATCTCCAATCTCAGGGATTCTCATATCCCTTGCTCTAATTTTATACATTTTTCCACCCTCATTTGATTGAGTCATTACGACAGTGTCAATTACACCAGTTTCTGATGGCCTAACACCAATTGAGGTATCACGTCGGTATGGTCCAGTTGATTCAAACTCTCTATATTCTTCCATAAATCTTGGTGGACTTGTTTTTCCGATTAGGATGTCACCACCCTTTACTGAAGCTTCTGCTGCTACAACACCATCTTCTTCTAAGAGACGATATGCTTTTTCTCCTTTGTATCCTCTAATGTTATCTTCAGCATTAGGAATTTCAAAATTATCACGCATTCCACCTGGGTATTGTTTTGCTTCTGCATCATAAACTCTAAAGAAAAATGTTCTACCTAAACCTCTATCAACTGAAGATTTGCTTAATACAATTGCATCTTCAATGTTGTAACCATCAAAAGGTAAAACAGCAACAACACAGTTTTGACCAGCAGGTCTGTCTTCTAGTCCAAGTAATTTCATTGCCTTGGTGTTTACCATAGGGGTTTGTGGATATAGCATCAAGTGTTGTCTGACGTATGTACTGGTGTTCATCATAGGTGTAGAAAATCCTAAACTTTGTTTTGCCATTGCAGACTCGTATGTATTTCTTGGAGATTGGTTATGTTCTGGATACGGAATAATAGAAGCACCAGCGCCCAGAATTGATGGGGGGAATACTTCAAGATGAGTGTGTTTCTTGGTATCTTTGTCATCTAATGTAACATAACAATTTTCTTCTTCGTTTGCATCAATTAATTCAAGAACGCCCATTCTCAAAAGATCATTCCATGAAAGAAGTTTCTTTGCCACTTTGTCTAAAAGTTCTTGAGTGAGCAATGATCTGCCATCTTTGATTATTATTAAGGGTCTAAGGACTCGACCTGCATTACAGTTAACATAGAGTCTTTTTGTTGCACCTTCAACATCTGATTGATGGAACGAAATTCCAACATGTGGGTGAATTTTTGAATTTCTCCTTAATTCTCTTAGAGATTCGGCTAGTTGTTCTCCATCTTTGAAATATCCAATAAGACGACCATCAACAAATATTCTGGTTCCATCTTTTTTCAAGTCCTCTTTTGCATCAAAGAAATGTACCGTTCCAAGATCGTATAGTTTTTCAACAATTTCTTCAGATGGTATGTTAACTGAAATAATTCCTGAAAGTGCGATATTTTTAACAAGACCACAGTTTGAGCCTTCTGGTGTTTCACTTGGACAAATTCTTCCAAAGTGTGTAGCGTGAAGATCTCTTGCCTCAAAGTTTGGTTGGGTTCTACTTAGAGGGGATTGAATTCTTCTAAGATGACTGATTGTTGAAAGATAGTTTGTCCTATCAAGTAGTTGTGTTACACCTACTCTTCCTCTACCCCAGTTACCGGTTGCAATTGCATTGTTTAATTTATCACTAATAATTCCAGGACGAATTGCAGCAGCTACTGCATTTATTCCTCTTTTTTGGCCGGATCTCTCTAATTGGTATTTCATATCTCGGACCAAATTTCTAAAGGCAGTTCTGAAAAGATCTGCTAACATTTGTCCTGCAAATTTGATAACCTTATTTCCGTAATGGTCCTTGTCATCAGGATCAATCCAACCCAACCTTAACTCTAATAATTTACAAGCAGCTTCTCCCAAAAATTGTGCTTTTTCTTTTCTGTTTTCTGGGTGTTTACCCAAGTGTGGCAATAATCCCCAGTCCAAAAGAGTTTCAGCTCTTTTTATCTGGAATTCTTCTAACATACCAGGAGCAATACGTTTACTGATATACACAATAGAGTCTTTTGAAGTTGGAACATCTGCTGCTTTTTCAAATGATCCTTCTAATTCATCTTGAACTTCATCAACTAAAGAAACTGCTGCTGCAATTTCTTTGTCTGATTCTAATCCAAGTGCTCTCATTAAAATTACAACTGGAATGTCTACTGGAGAACCAGGAATTCTGGCTACAATAAGACCATCATTTTTCATTACTAATTCTAATTTTGCACGGTAACCAACAATAGAAGAATATACTTTAGCTTTGAAAACAATATTTCCACCAACAGTTTCTCTATCAACAATTATTTTGTTGTAAGAAAGATCTTCTAATCCTACAATTACTCGCTCAGAACCGTTAATGATAAAGTAACCACCAGGATCGTTAGGATCTTCACCATGTTCAACTAATTTTTGAGAAGAAAAGTTATTCAAAATGCATGCATTTGATTTTGCCATAACTGGTACATCTCCAATGTGCACAAATCTTGATTCTAAAATTTTTCCATCCTCAATTACACTTGCTTCCATCATGACAGGTGCAGAGTATGAAACATTTCTAAGTCGAGCTTCTGCAGGAGTAATGTGAGTGATTGAACCGTCAAGCTCCATCATTCTTGGTTGTTGTAGTTTTACTTTGCCTAGTTGAATTTTGTATGGATATTCTGCGTTTTCAATTTCAATTTGTCCGACTTCGTTAATTATGCTTTGAAGACCTCTTTCCAAAAATTCATCAAATGAATTAAGATGCTGTCTTGCAATTCCCTCTCTTTTGAGAATGTCTTGGATAATTGGCCAGCGCTTAGTTGAAGGATCTACCATCTAAATTTCCACCACGTATCTATAGTAAAGGCTCTCACCAGCAGTAGGACTTTTTCTGGTAATTTTTATCATGTCTCCTGGTTTCACACCAAGTTCCAGAATTGCTGGATCATTTACGAAAATTAATGGTAATTCAGTTGGTTTACAATTGTATTTTTTTAAAACTTCTTCTGCTTCTTTTTTGGATATTATCTCGTGCTTTGGAACATAAACATGATCAGGTACAAGAATTTGATTTTTCTTAGTTGCCAATTTTCATAACCTCACGAAGAACATTAGATGTAGCGATAAATAATACACACAAACTGTCAAATTTTCGCTTTGAGGTTAATATATATCTAATCTGAAATTCGTCAGGGTTTTTTCTTTTTAGTCAATTATATTTTTCATAACGTTAAATAGTATAAATTTGAGCGTACAATTGATGAATACTCATCTATCGGTGTTTGCCTTATTTGCGATCATGGTTGCAAGTATTGGAATGGCACCAGCATTTGGACAAATAGTACAGCCAATCGTTGTTACTACTGACAAGACATCCTATTCAGAGGGTGAAACAATCATGGTAACAGGAGAAGTAAGTGAAATTCTTTTCGGCTATGCCATTAGTGTCATGACAATTGCTCCTAACGGAAATATTGTATCTATCGACCAAGTTATGGTTGGATCAGATAAAACCTTCAGTGCAGAGCTTTCCGCAGGAGGTTCACTCATGAAACAAAGTGGTGAATACACGATTCAAGTATTGTATGGAACCGAAAATCGAACTGCTGAGACCACGTTTACCTTTGGAGGTTCTTCCGTAGTGTCTGGCCCAGAAGGTCTTGTACCAATATCTGGAACTGACTTTATGGTAGGATATGAAATCACAGGTGGAAAACTTATCTCAATTACGCCTGATGTAGACGCAAATTCTCTCATCATAGCAATAGACGCAACAGATGATGGTCAACTAACCATTACCTTGCCAAGAGAATTGATTGATGCAAAGATTGGAGATGAGGATGATGATTTCTTCGTCTTAGTTGATGGTGAAGAAGTTGACTTTGATGAAACAATGACATCCACAGACAGAACTCTAGTTATATCATTCCCAGCAGGTGCTGAAGAGATTGAAATTATCGGTACACATGTAGTCCCAGAATTTGGTGCAAT
>JBMSGE010000041.1:0-10592 GCA_049414205.1 Nitrosopumilaceae archaeon | reverse complement strand
TTTTAATCCCAATGAATTTTTTTGAAAAAGCTTGATCTGCCTTATTCCAAGAGCAATCAATTCCTACAATAGAATTAATTGCGTCTTTATCTTTTGGTAGTAGAGTTTTTTCTGAGAATGGATCCAGTACAAGATTATTTTTTTTTGTATTTTTTACGTCATTAGCAATTTTGAATTTTACCATTTTTGCAGCAGTGCATTTTTTTGGATCATCTTGGTTGAATCGTAAAACGTGTAACTTCAATAACATTGGGTATTCAAAATTCTATTTGGAGGTTACTCTAATGGAGAGTAATTAATTTTATAATACAGACGGGAGGCCTGATCATCTTTTACAACTTGAATATCCCAAACAGTGTCAGGTAGCATGGAAGTAGATGATTCAGGCAGAATTGAGAATTTTTCTACTCTTGCATCAGGTCCACTGTAACGAATCTTAAGACTAACACCGTCAACTTCCACTATGTCATAGATCTCTCCAGGTTTCCTAGTCGAGTCTTGAACTAGACAATCACCTTCTTGTCCTATCACACATACACCAGACTCTGAAGTTACGTGGAGATTTACATTAGGCTCTTCTCCACGAGGAGAAACAACCAATGAACCCATCAAAACTCTTGGCCCTGCCTCTAAATCATCAAATTGTTTTTGTTTTGTATCAACTGAAACAGAAGTATCTGGAATACTGTTGACTTTTTCAATAATTGTCCGTAGTGGTTTTTCTTCTTCAGAAGGCAACACTACATCGAATACTAATTTTTTAGTTTCAAAGTCAGACTCTACTGTAACTTCATACTTGCCTTCGCTAGAAATAGAGTCCGGAATTACAAATTGGTATGAGAACGAACCGTTAGGACCTGGTCTAATGGTAGTGACTGGACCTTCATGGGTTCCACAAGTAAATGATCCACATGTGATTTCAGAACCTGTTTTCTTAAAGACGCTAACATTATACTCATCAAGATAGATTAACTTGTTTGGTTTTCCAGTTACAAACACAACATCTCCCGGATTGTATTGAGATTTGTCAGACGAAATTAGTAGTGTGACTGGCTCATCAAGACCAAATGTAAAGTCATTAACCACTCCAAAGGAATAGTCCATTTGTTTTTTCAGATACACTGCCTTTACTTTGTATTGGCCTTCACTGAAAATTGTAATTGGTAATTCAAAAAGACTTTGAAATTGACCACCTTGATCTGGATAAACTGATGCTTGGTGAATAGGTTTGGTAGGAGCTTTTTCAGAGATTATTGTAAGGTGAACTCTTTCGGGTACAACCAAGCCTTCGTCCCCTTGCTCTCTTTTAATTACAGATCCTAGTACCTTCAAAGTATCTCCTGCATTATAGATGGGTTTGTCAGTATACACATCAATAGGGGCAAGATCCAAACTGTCATTTGCAGGATCTAAAGAGACTTTGAAGTAAAGATCTTTGCTATAAGTATCAGTTGCAACTTTGATTTTGTATATTCCAAGATTGGTTGTAGATAAGGATCTATCATATTCAGATTTTATAGTTGCCTGTTTTTCTGCAATAGGAGTTACCCAGCTCCAGGTAAACTTTTGATTGTCCACCGTAGCTCCAGAATTAGTTCTACTACCATCAGGTTTTGTCAAAGAAATTGAAACGGAGGCATCTCCCGTAGGTGGGATAATTCCAGAAAGAAGAACAGTTTCCCCTAATCCATATACCGCTTTATTAAGAAATATCGAGTCGGTATTATCAACATCCAATAAATCACTCACAGAGAACATTGTAGAGGAAGATGTCTTGAGATACTTTGCAGTTACTAGGTATTGTCCTTCATCAAAAATACTTCTACTAAGTTCAGTAGATACGGCATATCTACCTGAAGGGTCAGGTACTGCAGTAAAATCATAAGAAACAGATGAACCCGTATTTCCCAATCGGCCACCACCAGTGTCACCTATGATGGTCAAAGGATTGCCATCCTCATCTTTTATCGATACTTCCACTACAGGAACATCAGATGTAGATTGGCTAAGTTCTGCAACAAATCCACTAATTGTAATTTGGTCGCCCAAATCATAAGTCAGTTTATCAGTTAAAATAGACAGAGGTTCCCTTACTATGAAATCCACAGAAGGATCTTCAACTACAGAGATAGTCTTAATTGCAGTACCTACTTCTTTGGAAACTTTAATTCTATAATCCCCTAATCTTTCATCACCATTAGGAATTTGGAATTGATACTTGAAAGAGCTGTCACCTTCCAGTCTTACAACATCTAAAATTTTGAAAGCAAAATCACCACCGCCAAATTCATCAGCACCCAGTGCAGTGTTTCTTGTTTGTAGAATTTCTAAATCCATAGAGCTGATCCACAGATCATTTAATCTTCCAGAAATGGTAACAACATCTCCAAGCCCGTAAAGGTCTTTGTCAGTCCACAAAGAGATTGCAACATCTTCTTTTACATCTTGCACTAAATCAAACGTTGTAGAAGTGATTTCCGCATACTCTCCGGTGATCACATAAGTTCCAAAAACAGGGTTTACCGTAGTCATAAATATTTCCCCAGAAAACTTTAAATCGGTAGGATAAAGAGTTCCGGTTTCAATTATGATGCCATTAGGGTTTTTGAGCTCGTACCTTAATCCTTCAAATGGAATAATTTCAGATGTTATTCCAGAGACAGAAACGGTTTCCCCTGGAAGATATTGAGATTTGTCAGTGATAATTGAAAAAACGCCTTCTTGTATAATTTCTATTTCAGGAATTTCTTCACCAACTGAAAAACTTGTGGTGGATGTAGATCCAGCATAATTCACAAATACATCATAAACGCCTTCATTGATTCCAAGTACAGGATGTAAACTTAGAGTTGTTTTAAAATTCAAATCAAGATCAGGGTAAAGCAGAACTGAAGAATTGTAATCAGGTCCTTTTATTGTAACGGTGATTGATTCAGGTTTGAAATCACCAAGCTGTTCAACAAATACTTCTTCAGATACACTTCCCTGAAGTATTGCAGTATCTCCAAACAAGTAATTGGATTTTGCAGAAACAATTGTTACAGAGACATCCTCTGAACTTTCCACAACGGGAATTTTGCCATTTGACGAGCCGGCGTTTGATACAACAAACTTCCAATCATCAGAACTATCGAGATCATAGCCATCGTAAATTCTTTGCCAGGAAGTAAAGTCATTTTTTATGTCACTCAATAATGGCGTAGCATCAACAACAAAACCATTATCATCTTTTAGTTGAACTATTTCATTTGTATCAGTAAACCACACGGTTTTGTAAGAATATGTAATAAATTGTCCACTTTCAATAATCGTTCCTGCAGGAATTGTTAATGTTTGTTTGAGGACAGTAGTAGAAGCGATTTTCCATCCACCGATATCTACATCAGAGTCAGTAGGATTGTAAAGCTCAACCCATTCCGTGGGAGAAAGTGAATCATTCCCTGGAGGGTTGATATCAACTTCATTTATCACCACATGATCTGCAATGGATGATTGAGCATGCGCAGGTACGGCAAATGCCACCAATACTAGAACGGAAAGTAAAATAGAGATATTTCTGATCATGCCTTATCCTATATCAAATTCAAGTAAGGACTCTTTTTAGAATGAAATAGAGGAAAAGTTGAGCAAGTTGTTAAAGTTGAACTCAAAAGCATGTGTTTTTGAAGATTTTGCATGCGTAAATTGCAACTTTTTCGTATTTAGAGAGTGCGTATGATTGATCTGAATTCAAAAAGAAGAAGAAAGTATGTTTATCTTATTGACACTCGTCTTTTACTGGGTCTGCGTGTAGGGCGTACAGGTTTTGATTTGTATTTTGGCTTGTCAGTGGTAAGACTTTTCCCTTTTTTCTGAGATTTTCTTCTAGAAATGATTCGGATTTTTTCTGTTCTTTGAAGTTTTTTGAGTTTCTCAGAACTTAACGTTCTGGATTTAGATACTTTTGTGGGTTTTTTTGGTGAAGATTTTTTCATATTTTTTCTTCTGGTAACCCATCCTTTTTTTGATGCCTCTGATCTTTTTTTAGACTCTGCTGATTTTGATGTCTTTTTTTGTTGTCTTTTCATAGTTTTTCTTAATTGCACTTACTAAAAATCATTTATTTTCTGCATCACAGTTTGGGCATTTTTTATCAATAATTGTAAAACCACATTCCATACAAACACCTTCTCCCACATCTCTTTCAATCATACGCCTTTTTCTTCCGACATAGACCTTTATTCCAAAATACAAAAGTATTCCAATAATCACAGCATACATAGGAGCCATAAAAGGAATCAGTCCAATCATTACAAGAATAATCCCTATAATCAAAACTAAATCGCGTTTTTCAAAATACAATAAAGTCCCATCAGTGTGGAATTGATAAAAAGGTGCCGGAGCTCAGAGCTATTAGGTTTACTTCATATCAAGTCATTACTCTAACTCTTCTTCATTGCTCGGCAATAAAATTACGTAAAGATTTGATAATAAGATAATGATTAGTGGTGGGATCGGCGAGATTTGAACGCGCGACCTCTGCGTCCCAAACGCAGAATCATACCAAGCTAGACCACGATCCCAACGAACCATAAAAAATACCCAATTTAAGCTTGACAGATAATCATTTTAAAGGCAAATCAAAGAAGACAACCATTGCAATTAGAAGACTACATCAAAGCTGGAAGGATTGCTTCAGAAGTACGTGAAATGGTTCGCATCAAAGATTGGGTTGGTAAATCAGTCTACGAAATTTGCGAAGAAGTTGAAAATGAAATAATTAAACGGGGAGCAAAGTGTGCTTTTCCAGTCAATGCAAGTATCAACGAGATTGCAGCTCACTACACTGCAGAACCAAATGACCCTATTACGATTAAAGACACAGACCTGGTAAAAATTGATCTTGGTGCTCAAATCAATGGCTTCATTGCAGATACGGCAGTTACCGTATGTTATGATGCTCAGTTTGATGGTCTTGTTCAAACCGCCGAAGAGGCACTAGACAAGGCAATGTCCATGGTAAAAGTTGGAGTCAAAGCTAGCGATATTGGCAGGGCAATTGAGACTACAATAAAACAAATGGGTTTCAAGCCAATTGCAAATCTGAGTGGACACTCTCTGGATCAATATACCATACATGCAGGAAAAACAATCCCGAACATTTGGTCTGTTGGAGGATTCTCACTATCAGGAGATTCTGCATATGCGTGTGAGCCTTTTGTAACTACTTCCGAAGGCGGCGGGTTTGTCAGAAATGGAAAGATAAAAAATATTTTTGCATTAAATTCTAGAAAGAAAACAAAAAATGATGAAGCAGATAAAATGCTGGATTTTATTTGGGAGAATTTCAACATGTTACCATTTGCATTAAGATGGCTTACAAAAAAATGGGAAGAAAAGGAAGCAAGACAGTTGCTAGATCATCTAATCAAGAAAAAAGCAGTGCAAGCATATCCAGTATTAATTGAAATTCATGAGCAAAGAGTTGCTCAAGCAGAACACACCTTTATTCCAACAGATGATGGAGTAACAGTTACAACTATTGCTCAATAGTTTCGCCAAAAATTTTCTCTATTTGCATGACTCCATCACATGAATCACATTTTGAAGATTCTGCAAACAGATAATCACCTTCTTTGAATTTTCTTTTTCTCTCCAGATTACATGATTTGCATTTTTCAATAGTATAGGCAATTACAATTTTCTCTTTTGAAAAAATCATTGTGGAACTCCTATCGAATTACCTACTCCAATAAGCAAGACAGTCTGACCAGGTTCGGTATTGGTTTTTATCATTTCATCGATTTGATTTCGAACATTTTCAGCCTGATTGGCTATATCTTTGGTCATCAAAGTGATTGCCTCTTTGACTGATTGCTTAATCACAATAGCAAAAATAGGAATATTGTTTTTGGTAGCAATTTCCTCAATTTGGAATCTTTCAGTACCAATACCTCCAATGGCAGCACCAAATCCCTGTGCAGTTATGGCAGAATCCTCTCCTTCCATTTTCAAGGCAGCATCAACCATGATTATGATATCAGGCTTGTTTTTAGAAACTAGATTTTCTACTGCGTCACCAGGTCTACCAACAGTTGAACCAGGACCTTCGGCTTTCAGCAAAACAAGTTTTCGCTCTTCATAATCTTTTTCACTTGAGACTGTTTCAAATGCCACTGTTTCCTTTTTGGTATCCAGCATCATTTTTCCAACAACCATTGGACCGATTCCATCACCTATTGGTTGTCCTTGTTTGAATGCAGGAATTGCTTTCATAATAGCTTCTGCCTCTTCCATGATAAAAGGGAGAATCATTTGAAGTGGTAAAATTAGAGGATAGTTGTTTTGTTTTTTTGCAGTTAGGAACATGTGATTGATTACTTTGTAAATCATATGCAGTGAAGTTGCAATTTCTAAAAGAGTCAAAACTCTACTTAGTTTGATTTCATCTGTTTCAGGAGATAATGATTTTACGTGATTTCTTGAATAATCTTCTCTTGCCCTCACTGTGTGTTTTACCTTAGCAACAATTCCGTTTGGGTCCATGTCAACAGGCATGATGGTGAAATATTCTAAAAATTGGTCAATCTTTTTTGTCGGGTCTTGTTTGGGACTCATGTTTTTTTTAACATAATCGATTAATTCTGTTCTTGCCTCAGTTCTATAGCCATCTAATTTTTTGATGCCTTTTTTGATTTCACCAGATGTCACCTGAAGTTGAATTCTTTGTCCATAAAATATGAAAAGAATTATCGGAAGAATCCAAATTAACATCATAAGAGGATTCGAATCATCGCCAAATCCAAACAATTGATCAAGATCAATATTTGTAAAATCTACCATATTCTTTGCGATTGACGAATGTCAATTAAATCATTCGTATAATTCAGACAATCACAAAAAGAAGAGTATTTCACTTAATGTTGAAAAATCACTGTTTTTGTAGTAATGATTAGAATAGGATTTTTTATTTTATAGGACTTCCCAAAGGAACATCTTCATCAACTGTAAGCCAAAAGGGCTTATCGTCAACGTCAGCTGCTAACAACATGGCATTAGATTCAACTCCGGCCATCTTTTTTGGTTCCAGATTTGCCACTACAATTACAGTTTTTCCAATAAGATCTTCTGGCTGATAGTATTGAGCCCCACCGATTATCACATCTCTTTTGTCATCACCCAAATCAATAGTTCCTTTAATGATTCTGGATTTTCCAGGTATTGGTTCTGTCTCAATAATTTTTGCAACACGTAAATCCAATTTTGTAAAATCATCATATGTGATATTTGACATAAAAATCCCTCAACTCGCCTCTTAAAATGAATTTCGTCTTAAGTTAGATCTTTTTTCTGAATTCCGCTGGTTTCAATTTCGTATCTTAGAGGAGCAGGCAATTCCAAATATTTTTTATTTGCAAGAATTAGAATTTGTTCTTCTGGGACATTTACTTTTTTGAGGAGCTTACCTCTTTGGTGGGCATAGGCATCTTTCCAAAATCCCGCTGCATCAAATGTTCCAATTTTTGTCATGTGTTCTCATTATCCAATTAAGTGAAATGACTGTGACGGAAGAATGGCATATGCCGTTAGAACTGGAGTTACTGTTCTGGATTTTAGGCATGATGCCCATCACAGTCTATCAAATACTCAAGGTAATCCAATATATTTACTGCGCAACCACTACTAACTAGTCATGGCAGTAATTGAGACCTCAATTGAGATAAAGGCACCAATTGAGAAGGTATGGGAATTAGTGTCGGATATTGATAACGAGCCTAATTTTTGGAGGGGGACAAAAGAAGTCCACAACATATCAAAAGAAGGCAATGTTGTCCAACGAGAAATCATCATTGCATTTAGAGACCAAAAATGCCAACAGGAAGTTACCCTTTACCCCAAAGAAAAGATTGTTGCACAGTTCACAAAAGGAATAATCGATGGAAACAAAACCGTAAGTCTAAGGAGTCAAGATGACCACACCCTACTTGAAGCCAGATGGGACATAAAACTAACTGGAATAATGGGCATGTTTACGGGGATGGTAAAAAAACACATCAAGGATGGAACAGACTTGGCGTTACAGAATATCAAAAAAGAACTTGAAGGATAACCTCCAAAATGATTCTTGATATTTTCAACTATTCACTTACGGCAATTTTAATCGGAGTTTGCGGAGCTTGGGTTTTTTTACTCAAGTCAATGCTGACCTCTTTTAAGATGACGCCATATCTGGATGATTTTAAAAATTCAAATCACGATAGTCCCAAGGTATCAATTATTTTACCAGCAAGAAACGAAGAAGAATTTCTTTCAAAGTGTTTAGATACTCTAATTGATCAAGACTATCCAAATTATGAAATAATTGTAATTGATGATTCATCAGAAGATTCTACTTGGAAGATTATTTCAGAATATGCAAAACAAAGCACCAAAGTAGTACCAGTTTCTGCTCGACCAAAACCAGAAGGGTGGATGGGTAAGAACTGGGCATGCATGGAAGGGTACAAAAAAGCAACAGGAGAATTATTGTTATTCACCGATGCAGACACCAAACACTCCAAAAACGTAATTTCTTTGGCAGTATCTCATCTGTTGACATTTAATCTCGATGCACTAACTGTTATTCCAAAGATGGTATCATTAGACTGGTGGACCAAAATTACCCTTCCAATGATTTCCACATTTTTGCATACAAGATTTTCTGCAGTTAGAGTAAATGATCCTACAAAGAAGACAGGTTACTTTTTTGGAAGCTTTTTCATCATTACAAAAAAAACATACGATAAAGTCGGCACCCATGAGGGAGTAAAGCAAGAAATCATTGAAGACGGCGCATTAGGAAAAAAAGTCAAGGATTCAGGGCACAAAATGAAAATGGTGCGCGGAGACCATCTCGTAGATGCCATATGGGCACGTGATAAAAGCACCCTTTGGAATGCACTGAAAAGGCTCATGATTCCACTATATTTGCAAAGTCCAAAAATTGCAGTAGGAATATTCTTTGCAGTTTTGTTTTTGCTTTTTATGCCATTTCCAATTCTAGCATATTCTGGAGTTTTTGGTTTTGACACCATTTCAAATTCAATGGTTTTAGTAACTTCGCTGATTGCATCAGTGTTGATCTATGTTGGAGCAATAGCTGAGGTAAAAAAAGGCCTAGATCTACGATTGGCCCATGCGGTCTTTGGCCCCATTGGAAGCTTGGTAGTAGTTTTGGGATTCCTCAGTGGGCTTTTTCAAGCAAAAAAGAATTCGTCTGTTTCATGGAGAGGTAGAAACTACTCTATGAAGGATCATATCCAAGATTCAATTAGAATTTAGGAGAATCTTTTTTATTTGTAATAGGTCAAACCAAAGTCTCGTGGACCAATCAGGAGTTATTGTAGGAGGAATTGCCGGGGCAATACTTGCAGCTGTAGTTTTTGCACTTGTCATGATTCCACCTCCAGAAGCAATTCAACCCGAAGTATCAATTACAGTAGAGGACAATGCCATTGAAGAATCTCTTCCATCTTATTCTAAAGAATTATCATTAATTGAAATTTTTGAAAAATCTGAATCAGGAGTAGTAAGAGTAAATGTGCAAAAAAGTCCTGAAGCGCAGATTCCAGCAGGAGTTGGATCAGGTTTTGTTTTTGACAAGCAAGGTCACGTTATCACCAATGCGCATGTCGTAGAGGGTGCAACAAAGGTGGTGATCACATTTTTGGATGGAAGGGAGTACAATGCAGAGATTGTCGGAGTAGATACTTTTACAGATATTGCAGTACTCAAAGTCAATGCAGATTTGTCATTGTTGCATCCATTAACTCTTGGAGACTCTTCTGGTCTCAAAGTCGGAGAGCCAATTGCAGCAATTGGAAATCCCTTTGGATTGTCAGGTTCAATGACCTCAGGAATTGTCAGTCAGTTAGGAAGACTGTTACCTTCAGGGTCAGGCTATTCAATTCCAGACGTTATTCAAACCGATGCTGCAATTAACCCAGGAAATTCCGGAGGGCCTTTGCTCAACATGAGAGGAAGCGTAGTTGGAATCAATACCGCAATACAATCTGCTACAGGTGAATTTACTGGTGTAGGGTTTGCAGTCCCATCACAAACAGTTGCAAAGATTGTTCCAAGCTTAATCAAAGAAGGAGAATACAAGCATCCATGGATTGGAATTTCTGGAAGAGACATTGATCCGGACTTGGCTAAAGTTTTGAATCTTAAAGATGCTGTAGGATTTTTGATAGTTACAGTTATTCCAGATAGCCCTGCAGATAGAGCAGGACTACATGGTTCTGAAAAAGTCGTTGAAGTTGATGGAGTAGAATACACCATTGGAGGAGACATTATTCTTTCAGTAGACGGAAATGAAGTAAGAAAAATTTCAGACATTTTAATTCATCTTCAAAGGGCAAAAGCAGTAGGAGATGATTTGGTTTTAGAAATTTTGAGAGATGGACGAACTAGTAACTTTACACTCACTTTAGGTGAAAGGCCTAACGGCGAATAATTCGATACAAGAATAAATACTTCAAAGAATGCATTTTTCTATTGAATAATCTTGTGTTAGACTCTGAGAGTTTAAACAATGTTTTAGAAAACAAAATGATTTCAATTCAAGATGC
>JBMSGE010000040.1:0-10674 GCA_049414205.1 Nitrosopumilaceae archaeon | reverse complement strand
TTTGAGATATCCTCTGTAATTTTCAATCTATATTCAAAAATGTCAAATTATTTTATTAAAAAAAACTCTCTGAGCTTTTTCATGGGAGGTGATAATTTTATGGTAGTTGCAAGTGAAGAAGGTAAAAAAAATGCTCAAGCCTTTATAGAATTAATCAAAAAAGAAGATGAAATTCTCTTAAACTGTGGTATTGGAACTGGAAAAACTTCAAGAGAGGCTGTAAGTCTTGCTACAAAATCTCTAGATACTATTAGAGAAATTAGAGATTCAGGAAAAGAAAAACCTGAAGTTTATGAATTACAATGTTAATTAAAAATCTCAGCGTATTACTTGGCTCAGAATTAGAATTTGTTTCAAATACAAACATCAAAATTCAAAATAACCGATTTAAAAGAATTCAACCAAAAATTGGACCAAGCTCAAAGGAAGACTCTATTGATGGTGAAGGATTATTACTACTTCCTGGCTTTGTTAATTGCCACACACACATAGGTGATTCAATTGCCAAAGACATTACACTAAACAGCTCAATGGAAAAGCGAGTTCATCCAGTTTCAGGAATTAAATCAAAGATTCTCAAAGAAACAGATCCAAAACATCTTAAAAAATTCATGCAGAATTCATGTCTTTCCATGTTGAAAAAAGGAATCACTACATTCGTGGATTTCAGAGAAGGAGGTTTAGATGGAATTTTGTTGTTAAAAGAGGCATTAAACCAAATCCCAATCCGCTCAATAATTCTTGGAAGGTTAGAAATGTACCAAAATAATATTGAAATACGAAAAAATACTCCTTTCCCAAAAAATAAGTACTCTGATTTAACAAATTTACTTTCTAAATGTGATGGATTGGGCATCAGTGGAGCAAATGAAAACAGCAATTCATTTCTTCGATATTATTCAAAATCTTCAAAAATCCGAGCAATTCATTCATCTGAAACAAAACAAAGTTTGGAAACATCAAAGAAACTAACTGGCAAATCTGAGACTATGAGGTCACTAAGCCTCAAACCTCACTTTTTGGTTCATATGACTTATGCTTCAAAAGGAGATCTTTATGCAGCAGCAAAAAAAACTCGAGGAATAGTAATATGTCCAAGGGCAAACGCTGCACTAGCCGAAGGCATACCTGACATAAATTTGATGAAAAAATGTGGATGCACTATAGGAATAGGCACAGATAATGTAATGATAAACTCTCCTGATATGTTCAGAGAAATGGATTATCTATGGAAAGTCACAATGGGCCTCAAAAAAACAAGAGTGAATCCAAAGGAAATATTGAAAATGAGTACCGTTAATGGAGGAAGGATTTTAAAAAAAGATATAGGAATAATTGAAACTGGAAAGATTGCAGACGGAATTTTTATTGATAAGCATTCTATTGATTTAGAACCAATGCATAATGTTTATGCATCAATTGTTCAACGAGCTTCAGAATCAAACATCAAAGCTGTAATGATTGGGGGTAAGATTGTTCATGGCAAGTTATAGATCAAAAATAATTCTAAGTGCAGCAGTATCAATAGATGGAAAAATAGCAACAAGAACTGGAGATTCAAAACTTTCTTCTAAAAAAGATCTAGTAAGACTTCACAAATTACGATCAAAAGTAGATGCAATTCTAGTTGGGAAAAACACTGTCAAGAAAGATGATCCATTGCTTACTGTTAGATACTTCAAAGGTAAAAACCCAACAAGAATAATTTTGGATTCTTCAGGTACAATATCAAATAACTCCAAAATACTGCAAACAAGTAAAGAAGTAAAAACCATCATCGCTGTTTCTAAAAAAATTACAAAAAAAAATCTTCAAAAATTACAAAAATTTCCAATAGATGTGATAGTACTTGGAGAAAACCAAGTAAATCTTAAATCACTACTTGGAAATCTCGCTACAAGAAAAATTAAAACAATTCTTCTTGAAGGAGGGGGCTCAATAAATTGGGAATTTATTAAAAATAATTTAGTTGATGAATTTTTTATTACTGTTACTCCATACGTCCTTGGTGGAACAGATGCCATCAGCCTAGTCCAAGGTAAAGGATTTGATACCATTTTGAAATCTACCAAATTGAGGCTAAAATCTGTACGACAGCTTGAAAATGAGATAGTTTTGCATTACACAAAACTGTAAGTTATTATAGTTAATTTAGAACAAAAGTACGAGAAATTGGCAGCAAAAAAGAAAACTACAACAAAAAAGAAAACCACTAGCAGCTCAACTAAAAAAACAAAAACTTCCACTAAAACTAAAAAACCAGCATTTGGTGGATATGCAATAAACTTTGCAGGCAGGAAAGAAACTGTTGAGCAAGTCTTTGGTAAGAAACCAATTGCCCCAAGTGAAATGACTAAAAAAATCTGGGCATTTGTAAAATCAAACGATCTTTCTAACAGATAGAAAGAAACAGTTAACGAAAGATTCGTTAACTCTTTTATTATATTTCAATTGTTTTTTAGGAATAAGATATAGATAAAGGAATAATCAAAACAATCTATGTCAACTAACTCCTTAAGACGAGATCATGATTTAATTGAAAAGGTCATTAAATCTATGGAGACTACAATCCAATTACTTAATGATGGTAAAAAAATTCCTGAATTTATCTTGTCCCCAGTAATTGATTTTTCAAAAAACTTTACAGATGTATGTCATCATAGTAAGGAAGAAAATTCATTGTTCCCAGCATTGGAACAAGCAGGAATGCCTCGTAACATGGGGCCAATTGCAATGATGTTAATGGACCACGAACGTTCACGTGAAATTGCAAAATACATGGAAGAATCTGCCAAAGAATACATGGAATCAGGAAACAGCACAAATTTAGTTAATCACATGCAGCAATATGTTGAACACATAACAGAACATCTATGGAAAGAAAACAATAGATTGTTTATGATGGCAGAAGCTCGACTTCAATATGTTTCAGAAAAAGTCGACAAAGAACTAACTGATATAGAGGAATCAAAACTCAAAGAAATTGGAAAAACTAGAGAACAATATGAAAGTCTAGTTGAAAAACTAGCAGAAGATGTTTCCAAAGAAGGAAATTAGTTACAGTTATTGCTATTCTACGTAATGATGATGAGTAAGATTATCATAAAATCTGACTGATTTAATATTTACAAATTCCAGCATTCCATATCTTGATAATTCTCTTCCAAATCCACTGTGTTTGATTCCACCAAATGGAATTCGGGGGTCAGAAAGAACTACATTATTTACACTTACAATACCTGAATCTATTCTTCTTGACATTTTATCTGCTTTTGCTAAATCTTTAGTCCAGATACTTGCCCCCAATCCAAATTCAGTATCATTTGCCATTTTTATGGCCTCACTTTCGTTTTCAACAACTGTAATTGGAGCAACAGGTCCAAAAGTCTCTTCTTGGGCGATTCTCATATTTGGTTTAACATTAGTAAGAATCGTGGGTTGATAGAAAGACCCCTCTCCTTCAATTTCTGATCCCCCTAAAAGGATCTCGGCTCCCTTTTCCTTGGCATCTTCGACAATTCCTGAAATAGTATCTAATCCCTCTTTGCTTGAAACTGGACCTACATCAGTCTCCATTGACATAGGATCTCCAACTTTAAGCTGTGAGGCTTTTTTAACAAACAACTCTATGAAGTCTTTTGCAATATTTTTTCCAACAAAGAATCTTTTTGAAGCAACACAACTCTGCCCACAATTGATGAATCTTCCTTTAACTGCACCCTCTGCAGCTTTTTCGATTATTGCATCATCTAATACAATAAATGGATCACTTCCTCCTAATTCTAACACGCATTTTTTCAAATTCATAGCAGATCTTTCACCTACCTTTGCACCTGCATTAGTACTTCCAGTAAAAGTAACTGCATTAACATCTGAATCAATTAGATGATTAGCAGATTCAACACTACCTACAAGCGTTTGAAAAACTCCATCTGGTATTCCAGATTCTGTAAATGCCTTTTCAATTTCAATACCTGATTGCATAGTAATTCTAGATGGCTTCATAACAATCACATTTCCTGCCATCAAGCATGGAGCTGCAAATCTCAGAGCTTGCCAATAAGGAAAGTTCCATGGCATAATAGATCCAATTACCCCAAGAGGCTCAAATGTTAAGAAACTTTTTCGAGCATCGGTGTTTAATACTTCATCTGTAAGAAAACTATCTCCATGATCTGCATAAAATTCTAAAGCCCATGCACATTTTTCTACTTCGCCAATTGATTCCTTGAGTGCTTTTCCCATCTCAGAGGTGGCAATTTTACCCAATTCCACTTTATTCTTTTTGAGATATTCAACTAAATTGTAAACATAACTTCTTCGTTTCTCATAATCTTTTTTCCATTCTGGAAAAGCACGTCTTGCTTTCCCAACTAATTGAAAAACTTGGTCCTTGTCCATTGGAGTAAATTTTGAAATTTCTGCACCAGTTGCTGGATTGACAGTAGTAATTTGACTCAAGGATCTTTTCCAATAATTACTCCTATTTATTTTACTAACCTAAAATCTGAATCTCTGAAATGATTTTCCACGAATACAGGTTCAATACAAATTGTAAATTTGAGTGATCATTTACAATCTAGAATACTTGCTGCATGTCTTTTTTTATTTCATCAATTTTTTTTGCGAAAGCTTTTTTGGCTTTATCATTTTTCTTCAAATTCAACACATTTTGACATGAAGGACACTTGAACATTCCCTCCAATGCTTCTTCAAAAGTTACTCTAGGACAGTCTTCATTTCCACAATGATAAAAATCAGAATGATTTTCAAAATCTAGTCTTTGTTGTAGTCTTTCTGTGATTTTCTTTTTTTGATTTTCAATGAAATGCTCTACTTCCTCTCGTCTTGTTCTCCATCGGTAGACAAACCATCCTTTTCTTTCGTCTTTAACCCTTATTCCAGTAATCAGAGATTTTCCAAACAAGTCGTACAACACTTTCCTTACCATGTTAATTCTCAATCCTGTAGAACTTGCTATTTCTTCATCAGTGGCATCTTCGGCCTTCAAAAGTGATCTTGCAACTTTTAGATATTCATCGCCTCCTATCATAGAAGCAATTCGCACAAAAGGATCTTCGTATTTGTCTACCAACTTTAATGACTACTTGTATTCTATTATTAATCCCTTGTCTCTTTTACCACAACGTTTTTGCCTTTTTTTGTAGGAATAATCCTTCTTTTGGCATTTGAAAATGTATTATTGAATTGGACTCCATTTTGTATTCTATCTAAAAGTATGGCAAGGCCACTAATTTCAGAATGGGGTTGAGATCCAATTGCAACATTATAATCAGCATATTCATAAATTTCTCTAGGAACTTTTTCTGCTCCTACTACTACCAACAAATTTTCTTCTTGCCTTAGTTTTGATTGAATTTCATTGATACCCTCTCCATACATTGTAAGGTGAACTATCTTGAAATTGTCTTCTTTTTTCATTTTTACGATTTGTTTCCAACTATCCATAAATTCTATAGTAAAATTCCCACCCCAACTATCATTAATTTTATCTAGAGTATCTTTGATCTCTGGGTTTATCTCATTCATGTAAATTTTTTCTGCACCAAAGGCTCGCGCAACCAAAGCTACATGGGTAGTCACTCTATCATCCCTTACTACTCTCTGACCAATTCTTACAACTTCAATTACCATATGGATCATTGAACTCCTTTACAATTTTATTTTTATAATTTGCAGAACTCTGGTTTTCAATTATGTTTTTTATTAAAATTTTCAATTCATTCAAATTTTTTCCAACTACTGCAGAAACTGCGATCCATTTTTTACTATCCTGCAAATTTAGAATCTTAACTTTTTCATTGATTTCATAATTTGATGCCAAATCTGATTTATTCAAAGCAAAAATAACCACATCTCTTTCCACACCTACCTCACTCAAAGTTCTCATACAACTTGCAAATTTTTTCTTAAAATCAAATAATGGATCACTGACATCAATCACCAAGACAATTGCATCTGTGTAAATTAACTCCTCAAGAGTTGACTTGAATGCCTCAATCATATATGCTGGTAATTTGCTGATAAATCCAACAGTATCTGCAATCAAAAATGGCTCATGATCAATTGTTATCCTTCTTGTAGTGGTTGATAGGGTGGTAAACAATTCTTTGCTTTGATCTCTTGATTCTCCAGTTAACTTGTTAAACAAGGTAGTTTTTCCAGCAGAAGTATATCCTGCCAATGATATAGTTTTGAATCCTTGCCTTTTCCTTGATTGTCTATGAAGTTCTCGTTGTTTTCCAGCTTTTTCTAATTTTGATTTTATAGTTTGCATTCGATGTTTTATGTCATTATAGTACACATCGACTTCAAATTGCCCAATTCCCATGAATCCAGGCTGTTCTCCAATTCGAGATAAGCGCACTCTCTCCTTGGCTCTGGCCATTTCGTATCTGAGTTGTGCTAGTTTTACTTGTAATTTTGACTCTGAACTAGACGCTCTACTCTCAAAAATTTCAAGAATTAGAGACTCCCTATCTAAGATTTCTCTATGTAGGGCTGATGCCAAATTATAATTCTGACTAGGTTTGAGAATCTCATCATAAATAATTACATCCGGCCTTAGTTTTTCAGTGAGGTCTTGTAAGTTTTCTAGCACACCACTACTAATTCCATACTTTGGTTTTTTTAGGAAATTTTGAGTAATTGTATGTACTATCTGATATCCTGCAGCATCACACAAACCAAGTGCTTCATTTATCGAATCTTCTTTGTCATATGTAATTAAAATTGCAGAATTCATTTTTCTTATTTATCCATTTTATCGAGAATTAAAACCTGACTATCTTACCTTCAAAAACTAGGCTTTTTTCTTGATAGCCTTATCAATATTCATATTCAAAACAATTTCTGCAATATCACTAGCATACTCTGATACCCTTCTTACACTCTCAGTTATCCTTCGTATTCGGTAGATTTCCTCATCGTCTTTTAGAGATTTTGAAGCATCTCTAATTTTCTTTTCATATTTTACGATTTCAGATGTTGTTTCAATTATCTCCTCAGCATGATTATAATCTTCTTTGAACAATGCCAGACATGCATCATCCAAGGCATTCAAACAAAATTTATTCATATCCTGAATCTTATCTAAAATCTCTTTTTTTACAGATTTTTTAAACTCTAAAAGATCTTTCGCAATAAAGGCCGCATGATCTCCTGTTCTTTCAATATTTTTTACAATCAATCTATATCCAAGACAATTTCTTGCATTCCTAAATCCCATCTCCTTTAACATGTGTTCATTTTGAATAGCAATTTTCAATTGACGAATAATATAAAATCCAAATCTATCAACTTCGTCATCTGTATTGATCACCTCTTGCCCTAATTCTAAATTATTTTCTTTTAATGCTAACAAGGCATCATTTGACATCGATTTGGTCAAGTGTAGCATTCTCTTAAACGCACCATCTACTGAAAGTTCTAAAAGATTAACCAGGACCTGAATGGTTATTCCTCCCGTAGAGTCTGAAATAATTTCAGACCCCATTAGCATTTTTTTCACTGCATTTTTTACAGCAGTTCTTTGATTGGGATCTAGTCGTCCTGATTTTGGTTTTACATTAATTGTCTTGTATCCCAGAAAATAAAGGGAAATTAATTTTCTAACTACTTTGGATGTTTTCTCTTCTGGACCAATTTCGATTGTGGCATCCTCTTTTTTCTGAGATCTTGTTTCAAATTTTGGTGGATATAGCTCTAACGTTGACGCTCCTTTCCTGACCATTCTAATTTGATCTCCTTGTTTCAGACCAAGCTCCATTATCCACTGTTTAGGCAGAGAAACAATATAGGAAGATTTACCAGTAAACTGTATTTTTCTTGTTTCTTCCCTTTCATCCATAATCCATATAAAAAATTCTTATCTATATAGTTTAATCTGAATAATAAGTGAAATCATTGAACTAATATTTAGAATAAAATAATTCTACATATTGGATCATGTGAATAAACTAAAGCAAACTATAGATGCACTTTTTGGAAAAGGTGTTTCAAAATATCTTCCAAAAAAAATTGAAATAACTTATTCACGAAAAAATGGAAGAATCAAAGCAGCTCATTATAATGAAAAACTACTTTGCACATTAAGAATTGATGGTGGTTTGGCCATTACTCCATATTTTGCACAATTATTGCTTGAATCTAAAAAATTCAAGGAAAATTGTCTTGAAATAAATGCAGAAGCTGCACCCTTCGTTGAAGAAGGTCGATCTGTTTTTTGTAAGCATGTTGTGTGGAGTGGAAAAAATATCCGAATTTCTTCTGATACACCTATTTTGTTTAAAGACAAGGTAATTGCAGTAGGAAGAGCGGTCCTTTCATCAGAAATGATAAATGATTTTGAGCGAGGAGTGGCAGTAAAAGTCAGAGATAGTTTAAAAAGTCGCAAGGAGCAAATATCATCATGATGCGTGGTGGCAATCGCGAAATGCGACGTATGATGGATAAAATGGGACTTGATATGAAAGAGCTTCCTAATGTCCAAGAGGTAATTATTAAGACAGATAAAAAGGAGATAATAATTTCAAAACCCTCAGTTACTGAAATGAAAGCACAGGATAATTCAATATTTACAGTAACTGCTGATAGCTATGAGGAAATGGAATTAGAGGTTCCAGTTTTCTCTGAGGATGATATCCAGCTCGTTAGCCAACAAGCAGGAGTTGATGAAGAAAAAGCAAAAGCTGCACTTGAAGAAGCAAAGGGCGATCTTGCCAGGGCGATTTTACTTCTCACCAGTGGATAACTTGTTCGAATTTCGTACAAGAAAAATCTAAAGATTGAATGATTTAAGTAATGGATTGGAGGGATTTTAGGTATAATGAGCAGTATGGCTGAGTCAAAGGTAACAGGAATTATTCAATCCCTTAGTGGCCTAGAAGATGATCTTGATTCTTTGAATTCCAAAGTCGGTGATATGAAAAAACAACTTTCCTTGAAAGCCCAAACTGAAATTGACAACCTTTTGGAAAAAACAAGAGAAATGGCAACCAAAGAGGCAGAGACAATAATTAATGCCTCTAAAGAAAAAGCCAATACCGAGTCTGCAAAAATTGCACAAGATGGAGAAGCAAAACTATCTGAAATTAACTCCAAAATTGATGCTGGATTTGATGAAGCAGTAAGACAGGTTGTGTCAACTGTTTTGAAGGCATAAATCTAAATTTAACAATAATTTCCTTACAATATCGATCCATTACTTCATACTCGTATTGGAATTGCAACCACGTATGGTAAGCCATACTATAGATTTTCAAATTTGTTAAAAGTTTTAGATTTGCCTTTTGATTCCATACTTCCTGAAGAAATTCCAAATTATAAGGGAAATTTGATTCTTACAACCCAAAAGGAATCTCCTTCTAAATGTGAAAGACCTATTTTATACGAAGATGTTTTTGATAAACATTTTACGGTAATTCGTGGATTGATGGTTCAAAAATTAAACTTGGATTATGATGAAGAAGATCTTATAATTGGAATTGATCCTGGACAAAGAATTGGATTATCTGTTTTTTATTTTGGCAAAGAAATAGAAAGTTCATTTCATTCATCTATAGAAGAATTAGTTTTGCACATAATAGGAATTTTAGGAAATTTGAGGGCCAAACGAAAAATCATAAAAATTGGAAATGGTAACATGCAAATTGCAAAAAAAATAGAAAAAATGCTTAACCTGAAATTTTGTTCTTCATTTGATCTGGAATATGTTGATGAAAGTAAAACTAGCCTAAAAATTAAAAATTTTAATCAGCGTGGTAAGCGTGATATGCTTTCTGCAAAATTTATCTCGCAAAGAGAAGGCTATCGTTATTCCATCTTACCACTTTCATTAACCGGATAAATTTTTCTTAAATCGAATCAAGTATGGATAATTCTAATTCATTGATTTTGATTTATCTCTCAATTCACTATTCCAAAGTTGAATTATTTTTATTCCATTCCATGTTTGCTAATTTTTAATTTGAATTTTATTTTAATTTGTTAGATTTTTGCATATTCTACATGTTTTTTAAAATTAAATGCAAATTTTACTCAAACGTCTATATTGATACCTCGTAATTTTTCATAAATGTCGATATTAGGCAAAGCTATACATATTTATTGAAGTTTTGTTGGTTTTTTTTCCAACATATAGTTGTGATCGACTTAAAAGATATAATTTTTATAAAAATTTTAATGAATATTCTAAAAAATTATCGATCCATCCTTATATAGTTATGAAATCTACAATAAACCACTAAGATGACTTGTAAAGGAATTTGCGTTAGATATAAGGCTCAAAAGCCTGTAGGAACCGGAAGATATGCTTCTGGACAAAGAAGATGCCAAATTTGTGAAATATTCATCAAATGGGAAGGTCTGTGGTGTCCTTGTTGTGGATATCGACTAAGAACAAAACCAAGAAATCTCAAATACAAGGCTAAACTTCGTGCAAGAGTAGAGGCTGATTCAATTGAAGCCAAAGCAATTGCCCAAGAACAACCTGAAGAGATTGTTGAGGAAGTAGCAGTTGTAAAACCAAAGGCTACAAAGACTACAGCCAAAAAGGCTACAAAGACTACAGCCAAAAAGGCTACAAAGACTACAGCCAAAAAGGCTACAAAGACTACAGCCAAAAAGGCTACAAAGACTACAGCCAAAAAGGCT
>JBMSGE010000039.1:0-11485 GCA_049414205.1 Nitrosopumilaceae archaeon | reverse complement strand
GAGATTAATTTTCCGTGTGTAGTTTTGGGAGAAGAATGTGGAAGAGTAGAATTATCAGAAAATCCAAAAGGGTTTGTCATAATGGATGCAATTGATGGTTCTGCTAATTCTGTAAGAGGAGTTCCTTTTTTTTGTAGTTCACTTGCTTTTGCTACACACGATAAATTAAGCTCCATAACTGATGGAGTTATTACAAATTTATCTTCAGGAGAAATGTATTGGGCTTCTAAGGATAAAGGAGCCTTTTTGGATGAGACCAAAATTCAAGTCCATAACAAAGAGCCAATTTACAAGATTGTTGGAATTAACACATCAGGAGCTTCACCTGAATTAATGAAAAAATTACATCCAATATTTGAACAGCATAACCACACTAGACATTTTGGTGCCAATGCACTTGAAATGGCAATGTTTGCAAGGGGATTGATGGATATTTTCATTGATTTAAGAAAAAAAATAAGGATTCAAGACATTGCAGCAGGATATCTTATTGTAAAAGAGGCCGGAGGTATTCTTTTGGACGAAAATTTTGATTCTTTAGATGCTGATCTTAGCTATGAAACCCGAGTTTCTTTTATCGCAGCAGCTAATCAACAAATTTTGGATGATATATTTTCAGAAATAAAGAAATGATGGCGCCCTCGGCGGGATTTGAACACGCGTCTCAGCCGTGACAGGGCCGAATTCTAGACCGGGCTATACTACAAGGGCACAATTTTTTTTCAACAAAATCCTAGATTAAAAGTTTCTGCAACTGTGAAAAATTTTGTAAAAGACTAAATTATACACTCTAAGCAAAATTCTTTGTGGGTCTATGGCGCAGCCAGGTAGCGCACCGGACTTTTAATCCGGTTGTCGAGGGTCCGAATCCCTCTAGACCCGCTGTTTTTTACTATTTTTCGAAAAATCTCTTCTCAGAATCACTTTATTGATTAAAAATCGTGTTTTTTCTACCTATTTTATCAAATAAGAAATTTTTTCATCTAAGGTTTTCAATGCATTTGATAGTTCATTTTCCCGTTTTGTAGTATTTGTTCGGAAATCATTGATTTTTTTCATACGGTTCTTTATCATCCTCTTTTGTTCTGCATATCCTGAGGATCCAAAAGACACCCTATCTTGTAAAGAAGATACTGTGGTAGTTGTTTTTATTATCTCAGAAACAATATTTGGGTTAACCTTGGTACCTTCTACCGATTTTTTTATTTCCCTAGAGGTTAATTTGTTCAGAGGTTTCTTAGAATTATGTGCTTGCTGAACAAGAGAGCCAGCAATTTTGTGAGTTGTTCTAAATGGAATTTCTTTTAGTACCAATTTTTCAGCAATGTCTAAGGCAATAAGATAACTGGAGTTGGTAGCTTTTTTCATTTGTTTATCGTTGACTTTTAGAGTAAGAAGCATAGATTTTAAAATCAATAATGCGTTGATGGATGTTTTTGAGGTAGACCATATTGATGATTTGATTTGTTGTAAGTCTCTCCCATAGCCAGTTGATAATCCTTTGATCGTTGAAAGAATTGCAGTAAGATTTCCAATAATTTCTGCGGTCTTTCCTCGAGTTAATTCTAAAATATCAGGATTCTTTTTTTGAGGCATTACACTTGATGGAGAAGTAAATTCATCAGATAGTTCAATAAATGAAAATTCAGAAGTTGACCAAAGAACAAAATCTTCAGCAATCTTACTAAGATTTGTCATTAGGATTGCAATGGTTGCAACATATTCAGCAACAAAATCACGGGTACTTGTAGCATCAATAGAGTTTTCTACAATTCCGTTAAACCCTAGCATCTCAGCTGTGCTATGTCTATCAATAGGAATGCTTGTTCCACCTACAGGTCCTGCACCTAAAGGACTTTCATTAACATGCTTATAGGTATCATAGAGACGATCAAAGTCTCGAAATAGAGCATCTGCATGAGCTAAAAGATAGTGAGAGAATAATCCTGCTTGTGCTTGTTGTAAATGGGTGTATAATGGCATTATGGTTTTTTGGTGATTTTTTGCCAAGGAAACAAGAGCTTCTATGGCATCCAATAAGCAATTACATAAAATGTTGATATCATTTCGTATTTTCATTCTAATGTCCAAAGTGACTTGATCGTTTCGAGATCGTGCTGTATGCATTTTTCCTCCACTGGCCATTCCAGCTTTTTTTATGACTAGAGACTCGATTAGTTCATGGATATCTTCAGCATCTGAAGTGGAATCTAATTTTTCTTTTTTTAGAGATTCTAGGGCAACAAGGATTTTTTTAGCATCATTTTTGGAAATTATTTTATTTTCTTGAAGCATCAAAACATGGGCCTGACTTCCAAGAATATCAAACAGAGCAATTTCAGAATCATCTTTTATTGAGGATACATATTCCAAAGTGATATCACTCAAATCATTTCCAAGACGTGAACGATACATCACCTAAGGTTCTAGAATGGTTATATATAGCATCGACGCTTTTGCCCACATGAGTCAAGATATCAAACAACTTCGAGTAAAAATCTTCGATGAATTATCAAAGATTGTAGATCCCGAAATAAACACTACAATTACAGATTTGGAATTAATTGATGAAGTAGACATCAATGAAAGTAATGTGAAAGTTGATTTGCATTTAACAAGCCCATTTTGTCCTGCTGTATTTGGATTTAAAATCTGTCAGGATATTCACGATAATCTTTTGAAAGTCGATGGGATTGATGATGTTAAGGTAAACGTCTCAAATCACTTTATGGCTGAACAAATCAACAATCAAGTAAACAATAGCCCCAATCCTAAAAAAAATTAGGTTAACTTCTAAATCCCAACATATAACCACGAAGGAATTGGATTCCCATTGCAGGGTCAACTCCTTTTGGACATACCTGACTACAAGAGCCTGCAAAGTGACATCGCCAAATTCCATGTGAATCATCAATAATTTTCAGTCTGGAATCTTTTCCCTTATCTCTGCTATCTGCAACGTATCTGTATGCTTGTGCCAAGGCTTGTGGACCAATAAATGAGGAGTCAGTTGCCATGGTTGGACATGCTGAGTTACATAATCCACATTTGATGCAATTTGCAAATTGGATATAGTTTTCTAGTTCTTCAGGAGATTGTAGAAATTCTTTTTCGTTTGAGGTAATTTCAGAATCATCTCGAATGAGGTATGGTTTTATTTTGTGATGAGTATCAAACAATCTTTCAAATTTTACTGCAAGATCCCGGATTATTGGAAAATTATTCATTGGCTCTACTGTTACAACATCAGAATCCAATTCGCTAATTTTAGTAAAACAAGCAAGTCTAGGTTTCCCATTGATTATCATTCCGCAAGAACCGCAAGTTGCTTGTCTACAGGAATATCGAACTGCAACGGAATGATCAAAGTGTTTCTTTACATCAAGTATTGCCTCTAAAACGGTAGTCCATCTCTCATATTGAAGATTAAACTCCATGAATTGCTTTTCGCTATCATGTTCTGGGTTATATCGTGCAATACGAAGTGTGATTGGCTTTGATGTTTTTCCTTCAGCTACACTAGAAACTTGTGCCATCTATACCATCCCCATGTTTACCATAAATATTGTTCGCGAACCATAGGCAATTAATCCTATCATAGCTGCGACACATCCGTAAGACACAGCTTTTTCATAAGTTCGTCCTTGTTTTAATTCAAGTAGAATTACTCTTAAGCCGTTAAAGCCGTGTATTGATAATAATATCAGGATAATCTCTAGCATTCCAGCATATGGTAAGAACTGATAGTTTGCAATTACATTTTCATATTCTAAAGATTCTGCAAAGCTCTGCGTTAAACGCATTAGAATATGGACAGCAACAAGTGCCACTGCTGCAAGAGCAGTCCCATAATGAATTTTCATGATAATGCTTTCTCTCATTTTATTCACCATACATTACTGCAAGACCGTATAGCATTGCAACTGCTGCTAAAACTATTGCAGAATATATCCCCATTTTGTGCCTAGAGTTTTGTGATGCTGGAATGTATGGATAATCAGGTCTTGCTGGTTTTCCCACTCCGACTCCTCCATGTCCAAGCATTACTCTGATGCCGTTTACTGTGTGAAAAACACACATTCCAATTACAATAGCCAAAACAGCATGCCCTTCATTAGTTTGTGTTAATTCTAAAAATTCGGCCCATCCTACTTCTCCTTTTAGAATAGAGCTTGTTTCATAAATGTGTCCAATAAAATACGCGAGTAATCCAAGACCGCTAAGTCTCATCAGTATGTAAGCAACTCTTTCAATACCATATCTTCGAGGATTTATCATTCCTCCAATTCCTTCTTTGTTTTCGTCTTTTGGTTCCATCTAGTACTTCCTCTCTACTGGTTGATAATTTGTAATTGTTACGGGATGTGTTTTCATGATAGGTTCATTTGGATCATAATAGGCAAGTGTGTGATGCAAAAAGTTTGCATCATCTCGTTTCGTATAGTCAGTTCTTGCGTGAGCCCCTCTTGATTCTTTTCTGTTAATTGCCCCGATTAGAACAATTTCTGCAGTTCTAATCATAGAATCAAGTTCCATTACATTTGTAAAATTAGTATTGTATTCCTTTGCGCTATCATCAACATGTTTCCATGTTTGTTGTTTTAGTTCACGTACTTTTTTTAGACCATCAACAAGATCTTTCTCATTTCTGTATACGTATGCTTTTTCATTCATAGTATCAGTAAGTTCTTGTCGAATTTCATAGGGATTGGCATCGCCATTTCCTCTAAAGATTCCATCATAGATTCTCTTTTCTTCAAGAGTTACTAAATGATGAGGCCATGGATTTGAATTTGAATTTTTTTCAATATAGTCTACTGCAAGGTTTCCGGTGATTTTTCCCCATACAATACATTCAGAGGTAGAATTTGCTCCTAGCCTATTTGAACCGTGAACACTGTTGCATGCAGCCTCACCTGCAGCCCATACGCCCTGTAATTCGGTTGCACCGTCAATGTTAGTGTGGATTCCTCCCATCATATAGTGGCAAACGGGTCTGATGTCTAAGATTTCTTGAGATGGATCAATGCCAGAAAACTTGATTGATATTTCTCTGATTCCTCCCAATTTTTCTTTAATTTTTTCATCACCTAAATGTCGCAAATCTAGTTTCATACAGTCTACACCAGTTTCATGTTTGAATCCATTACCTTCGTTGATTTCTGTAATGATTGCACGAGATACAATATCTCGTGGAGCTAATTCCATTTTTCCAGCTGCATATTTTTTCATGAAACGCTCACCCTTGTTATTTAGAAGATACCCACCTTCACCTCTAGCACCTTCCGTAATCAAAATGCCAGAAGGTAAAATTCCAGTAGGATGGAATTGTACAAACTCCATATCTTTTAGAGCCATTCCAGCTCGATACGCCATATCCAATCCATCAGGAGTAGAAGAAAAGGCATACGTTGAAAAGCTATACAATCTTCCTGCACCACCTGTTGCAATTATCAAGGCTTTTCCTTTAATTTGATAAAAATTTCCAGAAGCCATTTCTATGGCAGTTATTCCCATGAATTTGTTACCATCATGAATTATTGATGTTGCAAACCATTCGTTAAGATATTCAATGTTTTCAAATTTTTGGCAAGTGTCATACAATGTTTGCATTTCAAAGAATCCAACTTTATCAGATGCATACGTAGCTCTGGGGAAACTATACCCTCCAAAATTTCTTTGATCTACTCTTCCATCTTTTCTTCTTGACCATGGCATTCCCCAGTGTTCAAGTTGACGTACTTGTTGTGGCATTTCTTCGCACAGACGTTGTGCAACATCTTGATCAGCAAGGAAGTCACTTCCTTTTACAGTGTCATAAATATGAGACTCTATGGTATCTCCTTCATCTTCAAATAGAACTGCGGCAGTTCCGCCTTCTGCAGATACGGAGTGAGACCGCATAACTTGGACTTTGGAGACAATTCCAATTTTTATCTTGGAATTTTTCTTTGCAGCCTCTACAGCGGCTCGTAATCCTGCCAATCCAGAACCACAAATTATCAAATCAAATTCTATGGTTTCAACCATTTAGAGTGAATACTTTAGAGGCGAGTTAAATATGTAATAATGAGTCATTTCCGATCGATTAATATATATCGCTAGTGATATCACTAGTGATGATTTCGGAATGGTTTCAAAGAGTAGGTAGCTCTGTTCCAAGAGGCTTTTCCAGATATTTCATTCTGGAATTACTAAAAGAAAAGAATCGAACAGGAAAAGAGATTATAGATTATGCCATAGAACAAAGCAATGGAATTTGGAAACCTTCTCCTGGATTGATCTACCCATTGTTGGGTCGATTGTTAGATGAAGGTTTAATCGAAGAATCAAAAGATGGAAAATACCAATTAACAAAAAAAGGAATTGATACTGCTCAAGATGTTGATAAGATAAATGATATTGTAAAAAAACAACTTGATGTTCTTTTTAGGTTAGGAAATGTAGGAAGATTTGTTGCAATGGACTTGTTAGAGAAGATTTTCAGTATGGGAGCAGTTCTAAGCTCAAATATTTCTAATATGACAGAAGAGGAGACTACAAAATATAAGGTATTTTTGGAAAACGAACTGAAAAAAATAAAAGATCAGGAAAATAAGAAAAAATCCAGACGAATAAAAATTGAATAATAATTTATTAGATCCAATCAAATTTTTTCACAAAAAAGAAGTGTTAAGTATCAAATCATGGCATTTTAATCGCGAAATCACTACCCTGAAATCGCTAATTGAAAGAGGGAGTTATTCCTCTTTATTTACATAATAACCAATTAATTATATTTCAAAAATCAAATTTCATTTATGGCATCACATTGTATATTTTGTCCTGCAGAATTCGAAAGTACTGATGAGTTATCTACGCATTTACTTACGTGTAAAGCCAGAGTAATCAGAGATTTTCGCTAATGAAGTTTTTCTAAGAATTAAAAAACTAAAGGGATATTGAAAATTAGAAAGTTTACTTGAATTGGGATTTGTTAACAATTAGTTGAAATCATAAATATTCCCAATTCAAGATAAATTCATGGTTAATCTCAAAAAAATGTTAAAATCAAAAAAACCGATAGTTATTCCCGGAGTTTATGATGCAATTGGCGCAAAAATTGCAGAGAATGTTGGATTTGAGGTAATGTTTCAAACTGGATATGGTACCTCAGCCACATTATTTGGAATGCCAGATTATGGATTTATTGGCGCAACAGAGACTGTCGATAACGCAAGGAGGATTTGTAGAGCAGTTTCAGTTCCAGTGATTGTTGATTCTGATACGGGTTATGGTAATGCTTTGAGTGTTTGGAAGTTAGTGCAAGAGTTAGAATCTGCAGGGGCCTCAGGAATTTTTCTAGAAGATCAAAGATGGCCAAAACGATGTGGTCACATGCAAGGTAAAGAAGTAATTTCACAAGAAGAATATACTGAAAAATTAGGTGCAGCAGTTGATGCAAGACAAAGTAAAGACTTCATAATTGTAGCAAGAACAGATGCAAGAGCTACTGAAGGACTGGATAGTGCAATAGAAAGAGGAATCCAAAATAAAAAAACTGGAGCTGATGCAGTATTCATAGAAGCTCCCCGTTCAATTAATGAAATGAAAAAGATTGGAAAGTCGATAAAAGCTCCGCTTGTTGCAAATATGATTGAAGGAGGTGCAACTCCTCTAAGTTCTGTAGATTCATTACATAAAATGGGATTTAACATAATCTTGTATCCCCTTTCAGTGTTATTTGCAAATACTTTTGCAACAATGAATATACTAAAAGAATTAAAAAAGAATGGCACCACAAGTAAATTCAAACAAAAGGTTGTAAATTTTGATCAGTTCAATGACTTGGTTGAATTACCAAAGTTTAGAAAACTTGAGAAAAAATATGGTTTTTCAAAAAGAGAATAAAAATAAAAATTTCAAGTAAAGTGAGAATTAAGATCCTATTCTCTTTACTTCAATTTCTATTGTTGAAACATTTCTGGTTCTACCGTCTTGTGACTCTAGTGATTCTGAGCCAATTTTTATATCTCCGATAGAATAGCCGGCATTTTCTGTTTTTCGTGCAATGATTTGAGCAACGTCTACAGCACGTCCAATGCTGAGCCCTCTAGCTTTGATGTTGACGGCAGGTAAGTTTGCCAATTGAATTAGGGCAGATGTAACATATGCCATCAATGGTTTCTTACCAATGAATATTGTGTCTCGTGTTTCGGTTGACATGCGGAAAATGATATTTAAGGATAATTTAAAGCTAGGAGAGGATTTTTGTTCTAAGAAAAAATATTTTTCAAAAAAATGCAATTATTATTAGTATGATCATGCTAATGTAATAATAAGATGAGGGAAGTCATCATGATTTTAGAATCAGGTACAAGCGAAGAGAAGATAAAAATTTTAGAGTCATTGGTGTCAACTAACAATTTTGAGATCATTAAAAAAATGATAGGTTGTTTGGATGATCCTGACATTAAGGTAAGAGGAGAAGCATTTAGTTCTTTGATTTTAAATAAAAATAAAATTTCAGATTTGTTAATTCAAAGTCTTAATGATTCAAGGAAAAATGTGAGAGGTTTTGCTACATTGGTTTTGGCAAATCGAAATGATTCTACTGCAATTTCAGAAATAATACATTTGTTGAATGACGAACGATCAATGGTAAGAGCTTGTGCCCTTGGAGCTTTAGGTCATCTAAAAGCCCAAGAAGCAAAAGACAAAATCCATAATTGTATTTTAGATTCTAATTTAGAAGTTAAGAAAAGCGCTTTACAAGCTATGATAAATCTTGAAGAAGTAATTTCAGATGAAGAAGTGTTAGAGATTTCTAAAGATGCAGATTCTGAATTGGAGCACCTAGTTGTTAAATTGAAAAAAAGTGGACCGGAAGGGATTTGAACCCTCGATCCGATGCATGCCATGCACCTATCCTACCGGACTAGACGACCGGCCCAACTGTCAGTATTCTGACCGAATTACGTTTTTCGAATTGGTTATTAACGTTTAGCGGTTGGCGTAAATTTTTTTTAAAGAATTAACACAAGATATTTAACCGCACATTTCCTTGATTGTACGATATGGTTGTAGATAATGAGGCGACTATTACTTATATTCAATTATTAAAAGAAGATCTGTTAATTATTCGATTAGTTCCTGATGAGGGCCCAGTTCCGGAATACAAAGCTGGTCAGTTTATCACATTAGGATTGCCAAATCCTGCTGAAGATGGAAAAATTGTCCGACGAGCTTATTCGATTGCATCACATCCAGAAAATCGAGACTACATTGAGCTTGTAATTAGATGGGTACGAAAACCTTTGCCGGGTAGATTGACAACTCAACTATTCAATGCCAAAGAGGGTGATAAAATTAAGTGGTTAAAGCCTACGGGTTTGGCTCTTTTGATTAATGACACGATGCCAGATGGTAGTCCAGACACACGAAGAATTGTTTGTATTGGAGGAGGAACCGGAATTGCACCATTTGTTAGTTTTGCACAACATTTTCACGCCGTACAAGACAAGAGAGAGATCATAGTTCTTCACGGTGCTAGTTATGTTGATGAATTAAGTTACAAGGACTTGCTAACTGATTTAGAAAATGAGAGTATTAAGAGAGGAAAAGAGGAATGGAACTTCAAATACAGAGCTGCCATAAGTAGACCCCAAGAATGGTTTAACAGATCATGGTCTGGTCAAGTAGGAAGAGTAGAAACATTTCTTAGACCAAGAGAAAGTGGAATGTCCCCTCTTGAGGAGTTAGTAGGAGAGAAGATTACAAAAGAAAATACTATCTTTTACTGTTGTGGATGGCAGGGAACAATAGATGGTGTGATGGACTTTTTGACACCAAGAGGTTTTGTTACATATCATAACAAACGTGAAGATGGAAGCTTTGAAGTAAAAGACGAATCTTACGGATAGTCATTTTCTTTAATCAAAATTTTTGTTTGTTAATGAAAAATTTGCTTTTTTAATTTTCTTTTTTCAGTTATGTTGAACAAGAAGTAAATCATTGAAATATGACGCAATTTTAGGCTTTGATGGTTGACGACGATACTCTATCTTGCGCATCTGAATCCTCTTACAAATGCCCATATAGAAATCATAAAGCAACTCAAAGAGGAGGCCGAAATTGTAAAGGTTATGCCTGTTATTTTCAAATTAGGAGAAAAAGAAGTCACAAGTAAGAGCTTTCCATTTAATTTTGAAATTCGCAAAAAAATGATAGAATCTGTTTTCGGAGATTCTGTCTGGATAACTGATGATTATACCTTTAATGCACCATTCAAAAAATATTTGCCTCCTTTGTTATCATTGAAATCTTGGAAATTACGAAAAAAAATTCTTACAGGGGTTAAAGGGAATTATTTCTCATATACCGGTGACAAAGCTGAAGGATACATGCTTAAACTATACAGACTCAAACCAAGGGTTGGAGAAAGAAGATCATTGTCAGCTGCATCCGTTAAAGAAAAATTGTATGATGCTGTCTCTGATGAAAATTCAGATTGGAAATCAGATGTACCAGAAAGTGTTGGGAAGATTATCGTAGAAAATTGGAATGTGGTTGAAAAATATTCAAAGTTAGAGGATAAGACTCGACGGGTACTAGGAATGAAATTTCCTATCGAAGGCTGGTCCGAATAGATTAAGTACTAAAGACATTGAGATTTTTTTGTGGGACTTCCTCTTTCAAAATATGTTTGGTTTGATGGGAAATTTGTTACGTTAGATAATGCAAAGGTGCCAATAACCACACATGCCATACATTATGGAACATCAATCTTTGAAGGAATTAGAGCATATTGGAATGGAAAAAATCTTCATGTTTTTAGACTTGATGAGCATGTAAAGAGATTTAGAAAGTCAGGGCAATTTTATAATATATCACTAAATTTTTCTGATAAGGAAATAACAGAGGCCATAATTTCTATATGTAAAAAAAATAAAATAAAAAAATCTTGTTACATAAGACCATTTTATTTTGTGGGAGATTACGGAATAAATCTTCATGTTACAAATAAAGCACCAACTAATGTGGCAATTTTTTCATTTCCATTTGGTGATTTATTTAATAAAAATGGAATAACTGCAGGAGTTGTTTCTTGGAGGAAATTCTCAGATAATTCAACACCCCCTCAGGCTAAGATGGGTGGAAATTATCTTAATTCCATTATAGCCACTCAAGAGGCTAAACACAATGGGTATGATGAGGCCATTTTGCTAGATCATAATGGGAATGTAAGTGAGGCCCCAGGTGAAAATATTTTCATAGTAAGAAATGGTCAATTGATTACACCTCCATTATCCTCATCAGCCTTGGAAGGGATAACTAGAGATGCAATAATCAAAGTTGGTCGAGACCTCGACATGGATGTTTTAGAAAGAGAAGTAACCAGGAGTGAACTGATAATATCAGATGAGATTTTTCTTACTGGTACAGCTGCTGAAATTACGCCAATTATTAAAATGGATGGTAGAAAAATTGGAAATGGAAAACCGGG
>JBMSGE010000038.1:0-11753 GCA_049414205.1 Nitrosopumilaceae archaeon | reverse complement strand
AAGTTGTTGCAACAATAGCGATAGTTTGAAACTGAACTTATAGCTAACTAATTTTTGTTAAATACCCCAGGTCAATGAAAAACTATGTTGTATAGTGAATATTTTCTGAAAACGTTAATTTGAGATTTTTACCAGACTGGTTCTTCAACCATTTTTAATCCTTCATCAGTTATCTCAAAGCCCATAATTTTCAGAGTGTCTTTTGCAGTAGGGGAATTTTTTTTTAGAATTTTTTTTGCCAAATCTATCCTGTCTATTTGAGACAGATGTTGGCCAATTTTATATTTCCCTTGTAGTAGTTTAGGAATAATTTTGATTACCGCCACTCCATCTAGTACCCTCATATCAGAAGTAATAGGATCATATCTTCCTTCTGGCTGGTATTTTTTCATAAGACCGTTTAATGCCAAAGTTTTTTCTTCTCTGTCATTTACAAGTGAGGCAATTCCCTTCACAACAATACTAATGTACAAAGTATCTGCAAGGGAGGCATTTTTAGGATCTTCAAAATAAGAAGGCAAAAATTCTAATTCTCGGTCTACTTCAAATCCCACTTTATCATTTCTCTGAAAGTTTTGGATTTTTTCTCCACGTGGGTGCGAATGCATATACACTGCATCATTGAGAAAAACAAAATTCATTGGAATAATCTGAGGGTAACCATTTTCATCAATAGTGGAAATTCTTCCTACATGTTCTTGATTTAGGAACTCTTTTGCTTTTTCATAGGATTTTATTTGTAGTATTCCAACTAGTTGCAATATTTTCGTGTTTTAAAATAATATTATAAATTAAAAGGTCCTAGAATGAAAAATTTTCCTTAAACTAATTTGGGACACCATGAAAGCAATTAGACAATCAAGATCTCACTTATTCTTCGTCATCTAATTGCCTTACTATTTCTTTGATATCTAGCACCTTACAATAAAGGTCATCGCATTGAGGCTTTTTCCCGGTCACATCTAATTTTTACAAAAAAGATGAAAAAACCTTGACGTTCTAAAAATTGACTTTGATCTTCATAAATTTGAATAACTGCCAATTCCTAAAATACGGGATACAAAAAACAATACAGGATGGACCAAATTGACGAAGAAAGAGAAGAAGCCACTCAAAAAGTACTTGAATTGTTAGAAGAATGGGGGTCAGATTCTAAGTTTATTTGGTTCAGAGAGATTCACAGAATTACTGATATTGACAAGGGTTTGCTCAGAAACGTCATAAATGAGCTAAAAAAATCTAAAGAGATTACAGAGTTTAGAAGTGACACAAAAAGAATATTTTTCTGTCTACAAAAATATTTCAAAAAATGTAGGGATGTTGAAAAAAGACTCAAAGGAAAACAAGTTATGCTAAAAGATGGAAGTAAAGTAAAAGTTTATCAAAAATCAACTAAATCTGCAGAACGAACAAGAAAGAGACTTGAAAAACAAAAACAAAAACGACAAGCAAAAACATATACCAAAATGAAAAGTCGGGCAAAGAGAAATACCAGACCGCATAAATCCTAAAAGTTACAAGTCTTCTGTTTGTCTTTTAACGAGATTAATTTCTGCATGTTTTAGCTTGGATGTATGAGATACATCTTCTGCCATATCATAAAGTTGGTGAAGTTCTAAATTTGGAACAAACTCATCCTCTTTTTCATCTTCTAAATCCACCTCTAAATTTGCCAAAACATCTACGTTTTCTTCCAATATTTTGAGGCACTCATCTATTGTTTTTGCAAAATCATCCATCAAAATTAATTGGTGTGGTATAGTAAATGATTTTCTGTGTCTTAATTGAAAAAAACCGTCTATTTCTTGGCTTTTTCTCTTAGATGAGGCATCACATGTGATGCAAACTTGTCAATAGAGCCAAAGTAATTCTTACCCCAGAATCTAATGACAAAGTGATTTACTCCTGCATCCATGAATCTTTCAAATGTTGGAATCATATCATCTGGAGTTCCAACGGCAGTTGAAGAACGTGCAACTGCATCAGGAATCTTTGTTGCAGCTTCTCTCATTTTTACAATCCAACTTTGATCAGACATTGAATATTCTGTAAAGTATTTCACAAAGTCAAATCCTTCAATTTCTTTTAATTGATGTACTCGAAGCACTTCAGGTTTAAACAAGCTTACTTTTACTGCTTCTTTCATTTTTGCCCAAGATTCTTCTGCATCTTCTGAAAAGTAAACATCAATATCCAAAGCCATTTGGAAATTGTCTTTTTCTTCTTGTGTTCTGTTGTGTTTATCCATGGCCACTTCAATTTGTTTACGGTGATCTTCAAATAATTCTGGAGTGTAACCGATTGGTAGCCATCCATCTCCTAATTTTCCAGTTAATTCTAATGTACGTTTTCCACCTGCTGCCATGTATGTTGGTGGATGTGGTTTTCTGATTGGAGGAGCTTGTAAACAGGCTCCTTCTAGTTTGTAATATTTTCCCTCATAATTTACAGTGTTATCAGGAGTAGAATGATACAAAGTTTTGATAACTTCAATTTGTTCAGCCCATTTTGTAACTGGTTTTTCAAAAGGAATACAGAATTCTTTAAGATTTTGAGCTTCTCCTGCGCCGATACCTAAAATTGCTCGGCCTTTTGAAATTCTATCCAAGGTAATTGCAGCTAGTGCAATGTTTGATGGGTGTCGACGGATAGCATCTGTAACACATGTACCTAATTCCACATTATTTGTAACTGCAGCAATGGCAGAAAGCATGACCCATGGATCTAAAACAGTTGCATTTTTCCATTGTGGGACATTTGTGTGGTCCATATAGAAAATAGAATCATATCCTGTTTTGTCAGCAAGCATACAAGCAGTTAAAATCTGATCTTCGGTGTATCCTGCTCTTGCAACATTTAATCCATTTTGAATTCCAAATTTGAGTTTATTTTGAGTCATGTATCATTAGGTCATTGTATTAGGATAAATAAGTTTGGTGGCGATTTTTATAATATTCAAGAAAATAGAAAAAATGTAAAAAATTTATGAATTTTTTACAGATTACCTGCTTTGATGTCATCTAGACATTTTATGACGTCTTCTTTGGAAATTGGAATTGGATTTGGATCCAAATGTCCTTTATCGGTCATAACAACGTCTGCTGCCTCTGAAACATCGGCCTTGAGTTCTAGTTTGTCAAAACCTAGTTTGTCCATTGCTTCTTTGAATCTATCATAGAAGATGGATTTGTTATGCTTGTGTGCAACTGTAGTACACGAGGATAGAGAATAACCATGAGGTACTCCTTCATTTGAGAAAACATAGGACAAAGCATGTCCAAGTGTTGTAGAGCAATTACCAAATCCCATTCCAGACAACATTGATCCGTATGGATAGTTCTCTGGTTTGTCGTTCATTATTGCATCATAAAGAATCTCAAATGCCTGTTTACATAGAGTTCTAGTCAAGTCATTGCCGAGTTTGCTGTCAAATCCTTCAGTGGCTTGAGCACATGCATCACAAACAGAATTTTTTATGACTTGTTCAGGAGTGCCATCCATAAAGTATGAATCAACTACTGCCATGTCAGCTAAAAATCTATCTTCACGTAGCAACTTCTTTTTTCCATCAAATTTCAAGACACAATATGTTGTCATTTCAGCTCCAGTTCCAAATGTTGTTGGAATCAAGATTTTGTCTTTTTTCATCTCTGGTGCAGCATATTTTACAACATCCATAGAACTTCCACCACCTAATCCAATTAGGACAGATGGATCTTTGTCTTTGAATTCTGAAATTACAGCATTTACATCATCAATTGATGGTTCAGGTTTTACTTTGTCGTACAGCATGTAATCCTTTATTTCCATTCTTGCCAACCATTTGTCAGATAGTGCTGGAGGAACAGTTGTTACTACAAGAGCGTTTTTTGGATACTCTGTTTCGGAAAGTGCGTTTTCTCCAAAATTAATTACTTTTGGAATTCGTACTGTGTGCATAAATCAAAGTTTGTAATGATGATTATATATCTTACAACAACAAACTAGGCGGTATGATGATTCAAAATTTCGAGGAGCTTGCAACAACTCAAAAGAAAAAAGACACTCTAGAAATTTTAGAGTCTGGGCTAAATGCAGCATCTCCTGAAAATATTTTGCCAAAGTTTGTAACAAAAGACAAAATTTCAATTGATGGAGAAATACTGAATCTAGATAAATTCTCAAATATCTACACAGTTGCATTTGGAAAGGCTGCAGATTCAATGACTCGTGCATTGAATGCCATTATTCCTGTAAAAGCAGGAGTTGTAGTGATTCCTAAAGGCTCTAGGTCAAAAATTAAGGGAAAAAAATTCCAGATTTTTAATTCAGGTCACCCAAAGCCCAATCAAACTAGCATAAAGGCTGCAAAAGAAGTCATCAAATTTCTTCAAAACAGAAGAAAGTCCGAATTAGTAATTTTCTTGGTTTCTGGAGGCGCCTCTGCTCTTTTAGCACTTCCAGAAAAAATAACACTCAATGACAAAATCCATGTTACTGACCTTTTACTAAAGTCCGGAGCTACGATTCAAGAGTTTAATTGCATAAGAAAGCATCTATCAAAAATCAAGGGAGGTAGACTGTTAGAGAATCTAAAATGCCATGCAACAAGTCTTGTAATGTCAGATGTAGAGGGAGATGATTTGTCAGCAATCGCATCAGGCACCACCTTTATGGACAATACAACATATCTTGACGCAGTGGAAATTTTGAGAAAGTACAAATTAAAAAATAAGATAGCATTAGAAGTGTGGCAATTACTAAAGAGTGGAGAAAATGGTGAAATGCCTGAAACGCCAAAAGAAGAAAAAATAAAAAATTATGTTATTGCAAACAATCAAGATTGTATTAATGCAATGGAGAAAAAAGCCAAAAAATTAGGATACCATGTTAAAAAAATGCAAGTGTTTGGAAATAACAAAGATGCTACAAAAACAATCGTAAGCAACATTCCAGATGGTAAAAACCAATGTTTGATTTTTGGAGGAGAGACAACTGTAGAAGTATTAGGAAAAGGACAAGGAGGGAGAAATCAAGAATTGGTATTGAGAATTTTAAAGAATACTCAAAAACTAGATAAACTCTGTATTGCAGCTATGGGGACAGACGGGATTGATGGAAATACTAACTTTGCAGGAGCCATTACTGAAAACTCCAAAATAGATGTCCTCACAGTTAAGGAATTTTTAAAAAATAGTGATTCAGGCAGGTTTTTCCAAAAACAAAAATCCAACATAGTCACAGGGTTTACTCATTCAAATCTGATGGATATAGGAATTATCTTAAAATGATTATCGTGCAATGATTTCGAGTGTTTCTTTGGCTTTTTTCTTTCTTAGTTTTTCAATCACCGCAGCTAATTGAGCATCATGAATTTCATCAAGCGTCTCACACATGACTAGATGACCTGATTATCAGTAATTAAAGGATAAGGTAGTAATCCAAATCTGCAGGAAAGGTCTCGAATTTTTCTATAGAGTAAAATCTAAACTATGAACGTAAATTCCAAAAATGGCAATAACGGATATGAATAAAAAGTTGGCCAGCATATGATAAATCATGAACCTAAAACCAGGGAGAATGTAAAATGGAAATTGCTTATGTTTTGATTCAGTGTGATTTAGGATCAGAAGAGAACATCATTAATGAAATTATGCAGATACCAGAGGCAAAAGAAGTTAGAGGGACCTATGGCATTTATGATGTGTTCTGCAAGGTAGAATCAGAATCTAAAGAAGTCCTAGATGATGTGATAACTAACAAGATTAGAAAAATTTCAAAAATCCGCTCCACGATATCATTACACTATATCCCATCACAAGGTGGAAGATAATTAAGAAAAAATTATCAGTAAATAATCAATTAGATTTGAATGAAAAATAGCATTACATTGAAAAATGAAAAAGGGAGAAAGTTAGTTTTCAACCCATAACTTCTTAGTACCTTTTTGAGTACTTATCCAATGTCCTTCTGCAGATTCTTTTATCTTATGCATTGAGAATATAATGCTCGGAATTAGCGGTCGGTTAGGGGTTTTTATGGCTTCTATTCCAAGGCCCTCTCCAGTTTTATCAACTGCCATCATTATGTTTAGTATATCACCTTTTTTGAAGGCAGACATAGCTTGGTTTACTACCACATCTTTGTCGTCATCGTTTTTTATTGTGCATCGAACATTTGAATTGGGAATATCCTCTCCATTTTTTCGAAGCCAAAAGTCCACATGGCCAGCTTCCCCATTGCCAGATGTTCTACCCACCTGAGGTGCTGCAATTAGCACGTATACTCCTGATTCAGATATTCGAATATCACCAGGATGTTCATTGGAGTGCTCTATTCCAGAGATTTGATCATTTTGGTCCATAAAAACTGGAACAGGTTCTGTTGATTCAGGTCTCTGATCGATGGTGCTGATAATTTGTGCGTATTCTATAGGCATTAGGATAACATGTTATGTAATTCATAAAAACTACTAGCATGCATTTGCATTCATTTGTAGTCACTAAGCGATCAAGGAGTTTTTAGAAGAATCTAAATGGATTAAGAAGAAAATTGTTTCCCAATCCGGGGATTTGAAAATGTGCCTTAAATTCAATAAATTTTGTAAAAAAATATGCATAGATTTGAAAACGAGGAGACCGAGTGGATAGAAACTCCCCTTTCAGCATTTGGTTTTAAGTGTGTGATGAATAATCACGATTCTTGTGATAATCCTTCTTGTAAATGTCTGTGTCATCCTATTAATTCAAAAAAAATATTGCTGGAAAACAAAATTGCCACCAAATAATTTTTAAATTCAGAAAATTCTTTGATTTTCTGCAAGATGCTTTAATACAATAAAGTTGTATTAATTAGCGAGATTACGATGCTTGAAAAGCAGTTCAGACCAGAGGTATTGTATAACAAGGTAGTTCATTTCTATATGGATAAAAAAGGATACTCAAAAGACAAGGCAAATGAAATTGCGCAAGCTGTTGTAAAAAGAGAATCCCAAAGAAGAATATGCAAAAATGAAGACTGTAAACATTTTTCTCATGATCATATCAGAAATTCAGAGACTTGTCTTGTTGAAAACTGCCAATGTAGTAAGTTTCAATTAAATAAAATCATCCAATGAATTTTCACGTAATGGTTGGGCATTAATTCCCAATTTTCTTAGGTGTTCTGCAAATTCTTCAACAAATCCATGAATGGTATAGACTTTTTCTGCACCAGACTTTACCACCATATTAACAAGTTCATCAAAGTCGCAATGGTCACTCATTGGAATTGAATAGTCAGTACGTCTTCCAAAGTTGAATTTAGTGGATTTTGCCCATCCGCTAAAACCTATTGTAACTGCACCATACTTTGATTTCATTTCTTTGAGAAAACTGTTTTTTTCAGACATCATGGGCGCTACCATAATCCAAGGCTTTTTGTCCAAAAGTCCCTTTTTTTGTGCCTCAGAATGCCCCATCCCCTCAGTTAATGCCACACCAAGTTGATTGTGCAAGTCATTCATCTCTTTTACAGAATCATGAAAATACAGTGGACTCCAATGTCCAAAAAGTTGGGTAATGGTTTGGGCTTTTCCTAATTGATATCCCATCAAAATTACCGGGATTCCTTTAGAGTAAAATTCTGAAATTAACTCATTTACTTGTTTTTTTATCTCATCAAGATTAGGAAATACAAATTCAGAAAGCCCAAAGGTACACTCTGTAATCAAGGTCTTGCATTTTGGAATTTTTGCCCCATTAAGAAACCCTCTATTCCTGGTGCAAATATCTCCAGTGTAAAAAATATCCTCAAAAAGCAAACCTTTTGATCCTAAAATATGGCCGCTATCAACTAGATGATAATCATCAATTTTTTCAGTGTGATTTTGCATTGTAAATCCACGCAAATTTGCAATCTTGTTAGTCTCAAGTGATGACAGGATGGGTCCACCGTTTTTGGAGGGAAGATGATCCATATGTGCATGAGATACAAAGTTTATTGCCGCAGAGTCTGTCTTTTTTGGATCCAAGAAGACTTTGCTGCCATTTATCTCACACAAAATACCATTTTTTGTCATTCTAATTTTTTGAGACAATGTGGGTGAAAGCGCCTGATTTCGATATAAACTGCAGGTTTTTTTAAAATTAATTACAGATCAAAATCTTTTGTATTTTCAAAATTACTATAGTTCTAGTCCAAATGACTGGGCCATGTTTGAGAATTTTTGGTATGATTCTAAATATTGCCTACCTTTTGTAGTAATTACAAAAGTATTTTTTCCATCATACTCTATTTTGTTGATTAATCCAGAACCAGTCAGATTTGCAAGAAACTTTGAAAGTCTGGCATGAGGTAAATTGGCTTTTGAAATTAGAGCAGTTGTCTTTATGCCCTCTTGACCTGATTGCTCAGTTGCACTCAAGAGATCCCCTACTATCTGCATACTTGTCCTGTATGAGGCCATACAGATTGTCATGAAGATTATTTTATAAAGATTGGTATTGTCAACCAACTACAACCACTCATTACCAATACTATATATACCAGTATTATAGTCCTAGGGTATGAGTACACAAACTCAATCAAGCGATGCATTTTCAACATACAAGCAAAATGTTCAAAAATACTTTGAAAATATTTCAAAAATCACCCCACAGTATTTTCAATCTATAACATACTTGCAAGAAGAATGTTTCAAAGCATGCGAGAAGACAATCAATGCTTCAGTATCTATGCAACAAGAGTTTGCAAAAAAGACTGGTATTTCAACTGAAATCCCATCTGCTGCAAAATCTGCAATCGTAGATGCCAACAAGCAATTTGTTCAAGCAAGCACCGTACAAAATCAATTCGTAAAAACCACAATTGATACCACTGTACAAAACATGAAAACCTTCAATGATAACGTAAATGCATTTGTTGAATTAAACAAAAACATTATCCAGTCATGGGTAAACCCATTCACACAAAAAAACTAGTGTGATTTTTTCTTTTTTATTTTATTTTAATCAACAGGATTTTATTCTAGTGCAGATTTAATTTCAATAGTTGCTAAATTTAGGGATTTTAATTTCAGGTCGAGGAAGCAACATGGAAGCTATACTCAAATCAATTAAAAGAAAAAAAATTCCAATAAATCCCGCAATAGTAATTTCAAACAAACCTGATGCGAGAGGTCTGAAAATTGCTCAAAAAATGGGAGTGAAAACTGAAGTAATTGAGAGCAAGGGTTTCAAGGGAAGTAGATCAGAATATGATAAAAAAATAATTTCTGCATTAACCAAAAATGGAGTAACTCCAAAAAATGGACTTGTATGCCTTGCAGGATTTATGAGAATTATTAGTCCAGAATTTGTTAAAAAATATAAAAATAAAATTATCAATATTCACCCAGCATTGCTCCCTGCATTCCCAGGGCTTGATGCACAAAAACAGGCAATAGATTATGGGGCAAAGTATTCAGGATGCACTGTTCATTTTGTAGATTCTGGAGTAGATACAGGCCCAATTATTTTACAAAAAATAGTTAAGGTAAATGAGGGAGAAACAGAAGAATCACTTGCAAAAAGAATTCTAGCAAAGGAGCATCAAGCATATTCTGAAGCAGTAAAATTGTTTGCAGAAAAGAAAGTAAAGATTTCTGGAAGAAAGACAGTAATTAGTTAAGAATCCGGACCGCCAAAAAAATACAATACAATCAGCTCTTTGGTATTTCCATGAAAATAATGCTCAATTTCTTTTCCAACAAAGTACATCTTGTTTTGCTCTACAGGGTAGTCTTTGTTTTTTATTTTTAAAAATCCATTACCTTTGATTATAAAATAGACCTCGTCGCTCTGGTGTGGCTCTTGAGTATCTTCTTCTCCAGGTTGTAAAACTAGTATTCCTGCTGCCAGGCTTTGCTTGTTGATAAATGTGTGAAAATACTCGTTGCTATTTTTGATTTTTTCAATGTATTTTGAGACGTCGTAATCTAATTTCATTAGGATGCTACGACATTGTAGAATTTAGGTGATGGAAGGCCATCCATAAAGGAGGCAGCTTTTTTGTGTAGTTCTTCATGCTCAGGACTCTGGTGCATTTTTCCAAATTTCTCAAGGCTTTCAAATTCCACAAGAACTCTGTGTTGACCGTCTTTAGTCTCCAAGAGTCGTCTTGAGACAAACCCGTCAAACTTTGACACTACTTGATTTGCCTCTGAAAACCATTTTTTAAAATCATCAACTGATTCTGGTTTTAATTTTATATCTGAAACCACTACGAACATGAAAAATCTGAATAACCAGTCCCATAATTTCTTTTCCTAGATTACCAGAGAAGATTGCCCTTATTCCAAGCATTAAATATCTAAAAACAAACAGAATCCTCAATGGCAGGCACCAAAATTGATGGCAAAGAGATTGCCCAGTCAGTCAAAGACAGAGTAAAGGCAGCAGTAGGAGAGTTGAAGGCACAAAACATCACCCCTTGCCTTGCAACGGTGCTAGTAGGAGACAATCCAGCATCTGCCACATATGTTCGAAACAAGCACAAAGCCTGCGAAGAAGTTGGAATTACCACTAAAGACCACAAGTTAGATTCAGACATAACCCAATCTCAGCTAAATGAGATAGTCGATAGTCTCAATAAGGATTCGGCAGTTCATGGAATCTTAGTTCAATTACCATTACCTGATCAATTAAATGAATTTGAAACCACATCAAGAATTTCTCCACTAAAAGATGTTGATGGACTTACTCCATACAATGCAGGATTGCTTGCAATGAAAAAAGCAGCTTTAGTTGCATGTACACCATCTGGAGTCATGGAGATGTTTGACTATCACAATATCAATTTGCAAGGAAAAAATGTAGTTCTGATTAATCGAAGTAATCTGGTTGGCAAGCCATTGTATCATTTGTTGCTTGAGCGAAATGCAACTGTGATTACATGCCATTCAAAGACCAAGAATCTTGAAGAGTTGTGTCGTTCTGCAGACATTGTAATTACCGCAGTAGGAGACAGAAACAGATTCACATTGACACCAGACATGATAAAGGAAGGTGCAATTGTAATTGATGTTGCCATTTCAAGACATAATGAAAAACTAGTAGGAGATTGCGATTATGACCAAATTATTCAAAAAGCATCATTTGCAACGCCGGTTCCAGGTGGAGTTGGACCAATGACTGTTGCAATGCTGCTAAAAAATACAATAACTGCTGCATCCCTTAATAGTCAACTTGGACAATAGCGTAGAGAAAAAATCACTTCGAAAGATGCTTCTTGAGCGACGAGATGCAACATCATTTGATATGATGAAAATAGCAAGCGAGAAGATTCACAAAAAACTCAGAAAAAACCAAATCTTTCATGATGCAAAAAAGATTGGAGCATACTATCCAATTGGAAGCGAGGTTCTAACCCAAGACATTATGCAAGAGATTCTTAGTTCTGGACGAGAGTTGTTTTTGCCTAAAGTTGTTGGAGAAAACATGGAATTTAGAAAAATTACGGATTTTTCGTGCCTGGAGACAGGGAATTTTGACATTATGGAGCCAAAAGACGACTGTCCGGTAGATAACAATCTTGATTTGCTTCTTGTTCCCACTGTTGGGATATCTCAAGACGGTGTAAGACTAGGATACGGTCATGGATTTTATGATAAATTCTTGTCAGAGCATCCAACTCAAACCATATCTTTGATTTATGAAAAACAGATAATCAAAAAAATTCCCCGCTCAGATCATGATGTAATAATGAATTGGATTCTAACTGAAGACAGATTCTCAAAGATAGGCTAGGCCTTTTTT